>JAAYJI010000238.1 GCA_012523015.1 Candidatus Hydrogenedentota bacterium | reverse complement strand
CCCTCGCTGTGTTGTTCCAGCAGCTCCTTGTCGATGCGGGGACGGTAGTAGAATCCCTCGGTCCAGCTCTTGGAGACGATCTTCACCAGGTTCTTGTAACCGGTCAGGTTCTTGGCCCGCACCACCAGGTGCCAGCCACTGCCGTCGATCTTTTCCGACTGCAAGAAGCGGCCGCGACGGGCCAGGTAACACTCACACCCCACGATCGGCTTGAAGAGCTTCTGCTCCAGCTGCTGCAAACGGTACAGCAATTCTTCCTTCTTGCTGGAAGCATCATCCCTTCCCTCAGACAGGGTGTTGATCTCTTTCTTTATTTTATCAATCTCACTCTTGTGTGGCCCGTTTTTCTTGTTGCAGTAGTTGAGGAATTCCTTGATGCCGTACATGGCACCATGGTCGGTGAGTGCGATGGCCCGCATGCCGTCGTTCAAGGCTTTGTCAACCAGCCGCTGGATACTGGCTTGCCCGTCGAGCAGCGAATATTGAGAGTGAACGTGTAAATGTACAAATGGATGCATATCTGTTGCGAGTGATATTTTGGATCTGCACAGGCAAATATACGGAAATTTACGCCAGGCTGTTTCTGTTATCTTCAGAAGTTATCAACCGGTGATACGATCGATCTCTATATGAAATGAGTGAATATTTTCTATTCACTTTTGACCACATCCGCGGGATTTTGTACTGATTTACGCCAGCTTTGCCACGAAACGGAAGCAACGGACAACAGCAGCACGGCAACACCGGCTAGTAGGAATATCCACCAGTCTAGCGAGGGTTTATGGGCGAAATTGGACAGCCATTGTTTCATCCCCACCAGGCTAGTGGTGAGGCGATGACAAAAGCGATGAAAATCAGGTGGATGAAACTCATATTCAGCATATAGATGATCTGACCGGGATGCGCTCCGTTTACATTACAAATGGCAATTTCCTTCCGCCGGCGCTTGACGATGGACGCCATGAAGATAATAAGTCGCAGGTTAGCAATGATAAGGCATAACAATGAAAACAGGTTGACGATACGTAGGGATCTATTTTTCGTAAGACGACGTAAAATAACGGCTATATTCATATCACTCCCCTTTCAGTGAATCCACCGGGTTTGCCCGAGCGGCTTTCCATGTCATATAGCTTACGGAGACCAATGTGAGGGAAAGTACTGCTATACCGGCAACGACAAATACCCACCACGAAAGCGCGATCTTGTAGGGAAAGTTCTCGAACCATTTCGTCATGGCGTAATAAGCGGCGGGGCAGGCGATCACAAACGCGATAGCCACCCTTTTCAATGAGTCTTTATTGAGCAGGAACAAGACCTCCTCTTTCGTGGCGCCGTTGATCTTCCTCAGGGCGATCTCTTTTTCCTTCTGACGGATCAGGTAGAGTGACATGGCAAACACGCCCATCACCATAATGACAATGGTCAGTATCGTGAAGGCGCTCATAATGGAGGATGTTTTACGGACGCTTTTGTAGTTCTGTTGAATCCCGTCATCCACGAACCGGGCTTCGAACAGTTCGCCGTCGGTGTATCCGGTATATTCCTTTTCGATGCGTTCAGCCGTGTCGTAATAATCCGTCCCTGGTGTCATTTTCACGATGATGACCCAAGGCCTTTCGTTGCTTCTTCGCCAGCGGATACGCAGTTGGTTATAATCCTGATAGAGATCCCGTATCTTGAAATCGCTGAAGTTACCTGCAATCTGCGCTTTATCTTCATCGCCCCAAGGACGGAATGTTTGCGTTGCCTGATCCACATGTACGGCTTTGTACGCCCTTTCGCTCAACCACCAGGTATCTTTTGATGGCAGGACGTCGGTCGGCACAATGGTAATACCATATATCTGGAAGAATGCCGAATCCACATAGAATTCCTGAAAGCTGAACTGTTCACCGTCCTGCTCGTAGGAAAAATTATTACCGCCGTTAAGGGGTGTCCCACACGAGAACGATACCAGCTTCACGCCCGGGATTCCCAGAAGTTTCGCCTTAAATCCGTCTAACTGCGTTGTGTCCAGTCCGCTATTGGATATTTCCAGAATACCTTCGCGGTTATAACCCAGGTCGTAATTGATCAAAAAATCGGATTGCCGCTGGATAAAGACAGCGCATATAAGTAACACCGTCGCCACCGTATATTGAAATACGATCAGTACTTTGGAGTAGGAAGATTTCACTTTCCGGGAGAAGGTTCCTTTTACCACTTCGAGCGGACTGAAGTTGGAAATGATAAGAGCGGGGATAATGCCTGCAAGGAACGAAATAATGAGCACAAAGAAGAGGCATAACCCGATCATGCCGGGTGTGAACTGATGTGCCAGATTAAGTGTGGTATCCAGTGCATTATTGAAGAACGGTTCGGCAAGAGATGCCAGCAGTAACCCGGCGAGGAAGGTGATGGCGGTGATCAGCAGCGACTCGGCGAGCAGTTGCGAACCCAGTTTAGCTTTGCTGCTTCCCAACAGTTTTTTAATGGCTGACTCTTTGCCGCGGAATCCCGCCTGCGCTACCGTAAGGTTGATGTAGTTCAACAGGGCGATCACCAATATCAACATAGCGATTGCCAGATATACCGTGATAGCGCTTCTGCTGTTCAGTCTCAAATCAATATAACCAGAACGCTCTACATTGAAATACGCCTCTTTGAGTGGCATAAATTGTATATTGTCTGAAAAACCCTCTTTAAAATACCAGAATTCTTTCTTGAATAAATCGAGCAGCATAGGGGCTTTCGAGGGCAGATCGGTTCCCGGCTTTGCCAGAAAGAACATGGTAAACCCGAAATT
>JAAYJI010000237.1 GCA_012523015.1 Candidatus Hydrogenedentota bacterium | reverse complement strand
GGGTATACAGGAACAGTACCGCGACCAACGTGTGGTTGCTCAGAATCGTGCTGTTATTGATGGTAATTCTTCTCGTGGGGGCGATCCGGCTTACCACGTTGTGGTATTCGGCAAAGAATCTTCGCCCGGCGTCAACACGGTGCTGGATGGTTTTATCATTCAGAACGGTAAGGCAACCGGTGTCCCGGGCAATTATCACACGTGGCGTGGTGGTGGTATTTATATTTGGCTGTCTTCACCCACTATTGCGAATTGTCGTATACTGAACAATACAGCCGCCGTGGCAGGCGGCGGTATCGCCATTGAAGCGGGCACAGTTGATGAAGAGCTTTACGCGGCCAATGCCCATGTTATCAATTGTATTATTGAAAAGAATACTGTTTTAAGCGAGGGCGACGGCAGCGCCGGACCTGATGGCGGCAGCCCCATCCGTGGCGGCGGCGGTCTTTTTATTAACGGTGCCGTGCCGACGCTTAATTTTTTGACCATACGCGATAATACTGTCAGTGACTTTACGCCGAGTCCTGTGGGCGGCTTCGACGAAACGAACTGGAGCGCGGAATCCAGTGGTATCTTGTGCTGGGGCCTTCCTGAAACTGAAGAAGCTGTTACGCTGAGTAACAGTATTGTGTGGCATCCCAGCGCGGGCGCTGTCAAGTTTGGAAAGCCTGCGGGCAGCACGGCGTCTTTCCGAGTGGAATATAGTATATTACCCAATAATGCCGGTACCGGAAATTGGATTGAAGGCGATGGGGTTACTTCTGCTGATCCCCTGTTGGAAGCGGACAGTGATCTAAAAGACAATTCACCTGCCATTGACACAGGGGATCCCACTATAGCAGCCGGTCTCTTTACCGATCGGCGCGGTATACCCAGACCTGTGGGGGGAAATGTGGATCGAGGCGCGAATGAAAAAACGACTGAGGGTCCGAAACCCTACTGTTTGACCACCCATGTGAACTTTACCGAAGAGGATAAAATTACGGACCTTGGCCGTGTCTATGATCCCAATCAAACCACTTCTGAAGCGCCCATTTGGAAGGTCAAATTAGAGGATAAAACCTTTGATTGCAATGGTATTCCAACGGATAAATTGAAAGTTACGGTGGTTGATATCCTGGGTCGCGAAGCCATCTGTGAGGCAGATATTTGGGTGACGGAAACTGAAGCTCCTGTACCGGTGGTCAATCCAGCTCATTCGCGGCTTGTATTGGATAATGAGGGGAAGTATACCTTGGATCAAGATGATGTTTGGACCATCGCCGACCAGAGTTACGACAACTGTTATATTCAGTCTTTGGCGATTGTACCCAGTTTGTTTAAATGTCAACAGGCAGGGAAAACTACCAATGTAACCTTGCTCGTTAAAGATGCCGCGGGCAACCCCGGCGTCAAGACGGTTCAATTGCAAATCGTTGATGAGACGCCCCCGACCGCCGAAGGCGGCAGCCTGACTGTAGAACTTGATCAATTTGGTCAGTATGTCCTTACGCAAGATGAATTGGCGATTCTTGGCGGCCGAGGCGTCCCGCCTGCGACTGATACCTCCAAGGACGCCTGTGGTATAGCCTGGGGCTATACCACGGCTGACCGGATTGCATTTGATTGCGACGACGTGGACGATGAACCGCAGAACATAGAGGTAACTATTTGGGATAACCACGGCAACTGGGCAACCTGTAATGCTGAAGTTGAGGTTAAAGATGTAACTCCGCCGGAGCTCGTTGGTGTCGCACCTCTAAGCTTTGCCCGTTCTCAAGGCGGGTTTACTGAGGAGCAGGCGCTTGCCGGCATCACAGCCTTCGATTACTGTTCCGGTGATGTGAGCCAGTCTTGTGAAGTAGAAGCCTTTGATCAGGATAATGCGTCCGTATCGTTCCCCATTTCCGCTCCGGAGGGCATGGACGAATCTGAAGAAAAATACAGCTACAGGTTGGTGTATACCGCTGAAGACGCGAGCGGTAATGAGGGTACTACAGAAACAACCCTCACTTTCTACAATTTGGAGCTTCCCACGATCACCCTTAACGGCAGCGATTCTGTTGTGCTCGAATGCGGTACTGAATATATTGATCCGGGCGCGACTGCTTGGGATCCCAATACCGGTGAAGATATCTCTGAGTTCTTGGAAGTATCCATCCCGGTAGACAAATATACGGTGGATACTTTCGAAGTGACCTATTTCCTGCATATAGAAGATTCCGACCTTTATGTTCAGGAGACCCGTAGTGTAGAGGTGGTGGATACGACACGGCCAATCATTGAATTGGAAGGCGGCGATGTTGTTGATCTAAGCCTTGGCGAAACCTTTATTGACATGGGCTTCACCTTATATGACGCCTGCGCTTGGGATCTGGCTCCGGAAGATGTCGTGATCGGCGGTGATGAAGTGGATACCAATACATTGGGTGTTTACATCATTACCTATGACGTCAATGATGGTTTCCTTGATGCTATACAAAAGACGCGCACCGTGGTTGTCGGCGATATTGTCCGTTTTACCGAAGCACCGAAGAACACACGGTTGTATAACACATCGGAGCCTTATACACTTTCTGCTTCGTATCATAGAGGTGTGTCCGTAGTCGGTTATCAGTGGTACCGCTCCAGTGTGGCTCAGGGTCTCGTTTCTGATTCAACGAGTCCAAACAGTGTTTTCCACACGGTAGATCCTGCTGATCACGAGATTGGATTCACGCCCTATAATGTGGTGGTTTACGATGATGTTTTCGGTCAGCTTGTCACCCTGTCTTCCAATACGGCGAATTTGGAAGTGCGTGCGCCGCTTTCTGCAGTGGATATTGACAATATCACCTTGCGGGAAGGGGATAGTTATGAGATGGCATTGACCGTAGACGGCGGATTTGGAGCTCGCAGCTACCAATGGTAGCGCATTGATCCCGATACACATGATCTGATCGCCTTGTCCGATGGGCTCTATCCCAGCAATTATTTGGGACCCGGCATGTATGCCGGTACGGCGACCCAAACGCTGCGTTTCGATCCCTACACGGAGGCGATGGAAGGGCAATACGAAGTCCATGTTACGGACGCCATTGGCGAAGATATAACGGGCAATGAAGGCGGCCGGCTTGTGGTAGGTCCCTTCACCGTATATCACGGCATTGGTATTCCCACTGCCGGATTGATAAGCTTGGGTGCCTTGGCACTGTCACTTGCTGCGGGCGGCGCTTTCCGCGTCAGCCGAAAAAAGAATAAGGCTTAAGCGAGGGGCTTTTTGTCCCTAAGTAATAGCTGGATTTGTGCATAAGTCCCATGAGACACTTCGCGTTCTCATGGGACTTTTTATCTTCGGGACGGACTGTTATTTAGGGAGGGATCTCGGCAGCGTCGGCAATTGGCTGTGGCGATGTTAAGGATCGCTTCCTAGACCTATCTGTCGGTTTGTGGAATCACCGGGCATGCTTTATTGCGCTTCGATTTGCACAAGGGCATGCTTGTATAGGTTATGTGTGGGTTGGATTTCTAAAGCGTTAAAAAAGTTTTCGCTTCTTCAAAAGGCAGATTTCCTGCCAGTGCGGCTTCGTGCAAATTGAGAACGACCGGCGAGGACGGTAGCTTTTCCACAAAGGATGTGGTTATTTCAAAGCTCTCTTTATAGCGTTTTGCTGTGTTGAGCATGATGGCGTAATTGGTGAGCCCTAAATTGCGGTTGGGTTCCAGTTCCATGCATTTGGACAAAGGATAGCCAGTGCAATAATGGGCCACCCATGACGGGATGTAATTAGTTTCATGCAGGGGTACTCCTTGTTCAGGATGAGTATAATGACCTCATTGTAAACAAACTTCCGGGAATGGTCCTTCATAAAGTTGCGCTGATACGCCATTTTTTGATACACTTCAGCTGTGTATGTTTAACTGCACTGCTGGTCGGAGACAGCCGGTGACCGAAAGGTCTTAATTTCCTGCAGAGACCGCGGATGTTGTTGTGATGCAAAACCATTCCGCCCATGCTGTCTTTATGACTGCGTGGGCTTTTTTGTTGAGTTCCGCAAACCGATAGGCAGATGCTCACTTTATTTGATAAGGAGGTGATTTTTTTGCCTACTCCGGAAAAGGAACAAATCGTCGCTGAGATTAAAGAAAATATCAGCAATAGTCAAGTGTCTATTATGACACAGTACGTGGGATTGAACGTAGCTCAGGCCACGGAATTGCGCAAGCAGTTGCGTGAAGCGGGCGTGAAATTCAAAGTGTATAAAAATACGCTTGCCTCGATCGCTTTGGCAGACCTGAACTTTGAATCTGCTTCCCCCATGATGGAAGGGCCCACGTCTTGGGCTTTCTCGTCGGATCCTGTTTCACCGGCTAAAATTCTGAAAGACTTTTCGAAAGAAGTGCCGTTTATTGTGATGCGCGGTGGTGTGTTGAGCGGTTCGGTGGTTTCAGCGGATCAGCTGAACGCTTTGGCCGACTTGCCGTCTCGCGAACAATTGATTGCTCAGGTCGTCGGTACGATTGCCATGCCCTTGCGCAATTCGGTTGGTGTGCTTAACGCGCTGCCCCGTAATTTGGTCAATGCTCTTGATCAAATTCGTAAACAGAAAGAAGAAGAGCCTGCCGCTTAACCCTTATTTATGTAACTTTACTTACTCAACCATTAACCTTTACTTTAATAAAAAACAAGGAAATAGAATCATGTCAGAAAAACTTGACACCATTATCGATAGCATTGCGGAATTGACCGTGCTGGAACTCAGCGAATTGGTAACAGCCCTCGAAGATAAGTTCGGCGTAACTGCTGCCGCCCCCATGATGATGGGCGCCATGCCTGCCGCCGGTGGCGAAGCTGCCGCCGCTGAAGAGCCCACCGAATTCGACGTTATTCTGAAGGACTTCGGTTCTCAGAAGATCGGCGTCATCAAGATCGTGAAAGACAAAACCGGACTCGGACTCAAAGAAGCCAAAGACCTGGTTGATAAAGCTCCGTCCACCATTAAAGAAAAAGTCAGCAAGGAAGAGGCGGACGCCCTCCGTGCAGAACTTGAAGAAGCCGGTGCTACCATCGAAGTTAAAGGTGTATAAACCAATACCTCTTTTGCCTATTTGCCGCCCCCTTCATTGGGGGCGGTTTTTTTTTGTCTCTTCTCGTATTTGACGGCAATCGTGATACATGATAAAGTAGATGATTCTGTATTGTTCTTGGTCATCAGCCCAAAAGAAAGGAAGTAGGAATGAAACGTTTTATCACGCTCGTATCGGTCATTATGCTGCTTCTCGTGTGCAGTGTCCACGCCGGACAACTCACCTGTCCCCGATTGCCGAGTGGATCCATGATTAAATTGGAAAATCGGTTTTTCGATGTGTGGCCTAAAATCGTGCCTGCAGATCAGGAATCGACCGTGGAAATCGTGCCGCTTTTTGAACATGTTCAATTCCAAGAGAATTGCACCTATGAACTTACTTACACGCCCATGATGAAGTTGTCTCAGGACGGGGGTTTGGCTGCAGGCACGAAGGTGGCTGTTGTGCCCGAAAATGGGCGCGTCCGTTTTACCGCTTATTTTGAGTCGGAACAGGAACATTCCTTGATCATTGTTCAGACTTGTGATACACGGAAAAAGACTTTGGGTGATTTTCATATTTATTCGTTAAATGAAGATCTTTATAAGATGCGTCCTTATAAGGGCGATATACACATGCACACCAATTATTCCGACGGTGTCGAGTCTCCCGCCTATATGACCAGCGCCGGTCGTCGATTGGGCTTTCACTTTATGGCGCTGACCGATCATCGTTTTATTGGATCATCGGCTATTGCCAGAAAAGCCTATGATGGCGTCGCTTTGGATCTACGCATTTATGATGGAGAAGAAGTCCACTCTCCCGATAACCCGGTGCACATCGTCAATTTCGGTGGAGACTCGGGCATCACGGAATTGTATAAAGCGGATGATTCCACCTATCGCAAAGAAGTGGCTGAATTGATGGAATCCTTGCCGCCCACGCCGGAGGGAGTGAATCGTTTCCATTATGCCGCCTGCAACTGGGTCGTGGAACGGATCCGTGAGCGAAAGGGTCTCGCCATGCTTGCCCATCCTTATTGGGTGACGGGAAACCGCAACAATGTGGATGAAGCCCTGTTGAATCAATTTTTCGAGGATAATACCTTTGATTGTTTAGAATTGATCAGCGGTGACCATCGCGAGTGGATCGCAAAAAATGATATCAATGGCTTGCAAATTGCCCGGTATGAAGAGGAACGTGCCAAAGGTCGGCGCATCCCCGTCTGTGGCATCAGTGACACCCATGGTTTGGAAACCAGCGAAGCTTTCGGGCGCTATTATACCGTATGTTTCTCGCCCAGCCTTGAGGTTGCCGATCTCATTGCTTCCGTCCGCGACATGCGTTCTGTAGCGGTGGAAACACCGGTGGGCGACATACAGCGCGCCTACGGTCCTTATCGCCTTGTTCGGTACACCCATTTCCTGCTGCGCGAAATATTGCCGCAGCATGATGAGATGTGTTTTGAAGAAGGAAGACTCATGATCCGCCATGCTGCCGGTGATGGAGATGCGGCGGCTCGGCTTGCCCTGCTTCAAGGACAGACCGCTGCTTTCTACGATCGTTGCTGGGCGCCTGTCAGCGCTGAATAACTTTCTTTGATCTACAATTAAAGATCCGCGTACAACATGTTTCGTGGCGTGCTCTGTACGCGGATCTATTGTTATGGCTATTTCAAAGCCTTTGATTACATCAAGGATGTGCTGAAGTACCGTTCTGCTCTGTCGGGTAAGATGCTGACAATCTTTCCGGGTATGCGCTTGGCGATTTGTTGGGCGGCCCATATGTTTGCGCCGGAGGAGATACCGACCAAAAGACCGTGTCGGGCTCCCAGTTCTCGGGTCGTATCAATGGCGTCTTGATCGGTCACTTCGATGACATCATCGACCAGCGATACATCAAGGACTGCAGGAATGAAGCCGTCTCCAATGCCTTGTATTTGGTGGAGTCCCGGTTCATGTCCCAAGAGTGCGGATACATTTTTGGGTTCCACCGCTATAACTTTAACATCAGGTTTGTGTTCTTTCAAGAACTTGCCCACTCCTTGCAGGGTTCCGCCGCTGCCCACGCCTGCCACGAAGCAAGCAATATCGCCGTCCATTTGCCGCCACAATTCACGGGCTGTTTGTTCATAGTGAACGCGTGGATTGTCAGGATTTTCGAATTGCTGTAAGATCACGACGCGGGGATCTTCCTGTTGTAATTGCACCACTTTATCAACTGATCCGGCAATGCTTAGTGCGGGGTCGGTAAGGGTCAATGTTGCGCCGAGAGCACGTATAAGTTTTTTGCGTTCTTCGCTCATGTTTTCAGGCATCACAATGTGAACGTTATATCCTTTGATACGTCCAACCAAAGCAATGCCAATGCCCGTGTTTCCGGAGGTGGGTTCTGTGATAATGGAATCTGGCTTGAGCAGTCCCGCCGCCTCGGCACCTTCAATCATAGAAAGCGCGACGCGGTCTTTGATGCTGCCGCCGGGATTTAAAAATTCCGCTTTGGCATAAACGGATTCTCCCTTCAAATGAATCATGGGCGTATTGCCGATTAAACTCAAGATCGTATCTGTGTACATGAAAATAATTCCTTATCTATACAGGTGTTGAGTTGTTTGTACGATGCCCTCTCTTTCACAGAAGTAAAGCACAGCGCCTCAACAGACCCGATTACTCGCGTGCTGATTCCGTTGTATAAGCCGGGAAAGTCCCTAGAAAACAAAAGTTGTATCAGGGAGGTTTTATAGGGATTATACAAGGTTGCCGTGTATTTTAACACAGTGCGTTATGATTTAAGGGATGCACAGTTTTCCCGCTCCGCCTATAGCGGCATTGACTACAACAGCGGCGGCGGCTTCCTGTGCTGATAAGTCTGTGTGTCTCTTTGCAAGGCGTGTATAGTGTGGCGTTTGTAAATACTGTCGCAACCCGTTTGCGATGCCTTCGTGCGCTCGGGCGCGGCACAAAACCACAACAGCGCCCGCCATGCCTGCACCGGTCAAGGACGCACCCAAGGCTCCTAGTTCACAAGCAGTATCTACCAATCGATCGAGTGCGGGATTGCCTGCCCCATACCAGCCGGGGCAGTGGGTAATAGGCAGTGCTGCCGCCGCCATTCTTTCGAGTGCAGTATTATCAAGGTTTATGGAGTAGGGACTCCCGTCCGGCCGGATAAGGCGGTCGGCGTCATGCCCCACGGTCATCAATTGCCCGGCTTCTTCGTAGTCGCCTCGTTCCAAGAGAAGCGGGAACTGTCGGGCACGGGCAGATTCTGTAATACCAAATAACAAGGGTCCGCGCAGGGGAATGTTTTGGGGACGTTTCTCCGGCGGCAGGGTCCCGAAATATTGGTGGTAGACAGAATCCAATTGAGGGAGAGCGTAGCGTTCGCGCAGCGCGTGGAGATTAATCCACTCGGGCACATTTCTCAAGAGTCTGTAGATAGCCGATGAGCCGCCCATTGCTTCGGGAGTGATTCGCGACAAGCGATCTAGGGTTTCCACTGTTGCCGCGTCCATGCCGGCGCGCAACAATTCTTCACGCAACACAGTGAGCGCCATGGAATAGGCAAAGCGGTTGATCGCATATTGAGCACGCTGTGCGCCGCTGAGATTGCGTGAGGTGTGGGAGTTTACAACGAGAAGGGACAAGTCTTCAGGGAACGGCAGATAGCGGACTTGGTCAAGACTAAAGTCTTGTGGATACAGGGCGGTATGCAACATGTGCGCGGGCCGCCCCATCAGAATGGCGGTCTGATCGCTCATACCCACCCGCGCTCCGGCATACCATTCCACATCTTGTTCCATGCAGACCAGTTGTTCAGTTGTGAAGGAGCGGTTAGAAAAGTCTGCGTAAGCGAGGAGCGCCGTAATACTCAATGCTGCGGAGGAGCTGAGCGCCGCCCCTTCGGGCAGATCGCCTGCCACCATAATTTTCAGGGCAGGGGGCGGAGCGTTATCATCTTTATAGGCAACACGTAAAGCGGCGCCTATACCATAATTTGTCCAGCCCCGCCCCGCTTTTTTCCGTCGTTCATCAACTTCTTCGCGTACGTCGGGCTGAGAAATAAAATCGAACCATGATGGTTTGGGGGCGACAGGCAGTGTTTCCTCTTCAAAGGACCATTGCATTTCATGAAAGGCGGCATTGGTATTGCTCAAGGTCGTAACAGCTGTATCGGATTTTGCGGCAAGGAGGATGACCTCACGGTGGTGGGTCATTAAATTTAAATAGCCGCCATGGGTATCAACGTGCATGCCGCGTAAATTAACGCGTCCGGGCGCACGATAAATCCTTACGGGAAGATCTCCATAACGATTTAGAAATGCTTCTAAGGTTTTGTACAGCAGCGCGACGCGCGCTGAAAGTCGTTCTTGGTCGAATCCGTAAATGGCGTTTAAGGCGGGAAGCTTCGAGGGGTCGGCGAGCCGTTGCAGCCACAGGGATACACTAGCTTCGTTGGCATCATAGTTTTTTTCAGCGGACATCATGAGGGCTTCCCCGACCCGACGTTAAATGATCGGTTTGCACACAGGAAGATACTTTCGCTTCAGAGCGGGCACGGGATAGATGAATCACAGACGCACCGTTCCAATCAAGTCATTAATATCGCTAATGCCTTGGCGTTCGCAATAGTGTTTGAGTCCCTCAACGATTCGTAAGGGGGCGTCGGGCTGTCTGAAAGTCATACTGCCTACGGCAACAGCCCGTGCGCCAGCCAACAGGAATTGGATCGCGTCTTCAGCGCTTGTGATACCGCCCATGCCCAGCACGGGTACGGTGACGGCGCGGCATACATCCCACACCATTTTGAGCGCTACGGGCCGTATCGCGGGGCCGCTCAGACCACCGACGATATTTCCCAGTCGGGGCCGCCGTGTTTCGGGGTCGATTGCCATGCCGAGTAAGGTATTGATCAGGGAGATGGCGTCGGCGCCGCCTTCTTGTGCCGCCAGTGCAGGCTCAACGACATCGGTAACATTCGGGGAAAGCTTGACGAATAAAGGCAGCGACGAAGCGGAGCGAATGGTACGCGTATATTCACGTACTTTATCGGGACACTGAGAAACCAGTGCGCCGCCACGTGCGTTGCGTGCGTCATGGACATTGGGACAGGATAGATTTGCCTCTAAAGCATCAGCCGCGCCTGCCGCCTCCAGCCGCCGTGCAAGCTCTGCATATTCATCCACCGTATGACCATAAATATTGGCGATGATGGTGCAGTTTTTTTCGCGTAGGAACGGGAGCTTTTCGTTGAGATAGACCTCCAGTCCAACATTCTGCAACCCGATGGCGTTCAGCATGCCCGCCGGGGTCTCATAAATACGGGGCGGCGGATTTCCCGCACGAGGGTTCAGGCTCAGACTTTTTACGGTTACCGCGCCGAGTTGTGACACATCAAAATAGGAGTCATATTCAGCGCCGTATCCGAATGTTCCCGATGCAACGGTGACCGGGTTTTTCATGAGCAGACCGCCAAGATCGACCTGAAGCTGTACTTCGCTCATGAGCGCATCCTTTCTTTCCAATCGATTTGCCGCGTATCAAATATAGGCCCTTCACGGCATACACGGACCATGCGTTGGGCTTCATCGTTAGCGGTGGTTTCTACGACGCAGCCCATGCAAACGCCGTCACCGCACGCCATTTCAGCTTCCAAGGAAGCATAGCAGATTGCGTTGCACTCGGTGCATACGTCATGGACGGCTGCCATCATGACCATGGGCCCACAACAATAAATGAGGGAATGTTCATCAGGTTCCAGTCTGCGCAGCGCGTCGGATGCAAAGCCTTTCATCCCTTCTGATCCATCGTCGGTGATGACTGTGACGGGGCAGCCCATGCGCGAGAAGTCTTTATACAGTAACACGGCGCTGCGGTTTCTTGCTGCAATAACAATTTCGGGGGTATAGCCCAATTCTTGCATAATTTGTTCCGCCAAAGCGGGGAAGGGGGCGATGCCAATACCGCCTGCTACCAAGATATAGCGTTCGTAGGCTTTGGGCAGGGGGAAGCCGTTGCCCAGAGGACCTTGCACACTGATGGTTGTGCCCGTTTGTATCTGGGCAAGAAGCCGTGTTCCTTCGCCCACCACTTTATAAAGAATGGAAATGGCGTCTTTATAAATATGTTCTATGGACATGGGGCGCCGTAAAAAAGGATACAATCCTTCGTGGATTTCGAGCATGCAGAATTGTCCGGGTGTTGCGATTTCGGCAATGGCAGGCGCGTGTAGAACCATGCGCTTGTACCCTGGCGCCAGCTCTTGGTGTGCAATGATTTCACAGTCCAGAATGAATTTCATAGAAATTCTCCAAATTTTCCCAGTTGATTCATATAAAGTGTAATGCCGCTTCGAATACGTTGTGCCATCACATCGCCGACGCCGTCCACTTCCACGAGTTTGTCCTTGCCGGCTGCGAGGATCTCGGGTAAGGAACCGAATTGTTCGACGAGATTATCGATGATATTGGCGGGCAGTCGATTGATGGCGTGTAGGAAATGGAAGCCTCTGGGCGTCAAATAAGAATCAACACTCTTGGGATTGGGTCCATAACCTAAGGCTTGACTGATGCATCCCAGATTCATCAATTCTTCATTCGTGAGCGCGGCGATACGATCCAATACGGTTTGTTCGGTGACGCCGGGTCGTTCGCGGTGGTAGTCGCGAATAACCCAAGCGACCTCTTTTAAAGGCTGCACCGTCTCTTGCAGATAGAGCTGCAACAAGCGTCCTTCTACGCCCAGCTCTACAATGATCGGTTCCATTTCTTTTTGGATGCGCAAGACCATTTCACCTCTTTGAAGAACCCGGCAAATATCGAAAATAGTAACGGCGTCATCCAACTCGCGTGTGGTGAGTTCCCGCATTATTTTGCGCAGCGTTTCCACGTATTTTTCTAAGGTTTGTAGGGTCTGCACCCCTTTGTTGATCAATGTTTGAATGGAATCAAGCACGTAATTGCGTCCGTGACAATAAAGGGTTACGGAGGAGCGGCGCCGCGACAAGGCTAGGACGACACATTTGGTTTGGTTGGCGAAACGATGGCCGATTCTGTGGCGCGTTCCCGTTTCAGTGCTTGGGTATCGGTCGGAAGGTTTTAAGAATCGGTTTGCATAGACAATGCGCGTTGCTTCTTCATTCAAAATGATAGGGCCATCCATCTTTGACAATTCATATAATAATTGCGGGGTCATTTCAGCGTCGAGCTTTACGCCGCCTTCGGAATGGCGGCTCAGACGAGTGGGATTGCCAATACAGATCAATGCGCCCATACGGGACTGCAGGATCGCCGAGATGGCTTCACGCATGGGCGTGCCCGGAGCGATCATTTTAAGAACTTCCTGAAAGCGTTCATCCTCATTCATTTTTTTGCGATTTGCCACATTAATTCTCCAATGCTATACGCAGTGCATCAGCCAGTTTAGACGCGGGCTCTAGGGTTGCCGCTTTGTCGGCGGCATCTCGGGTACAATTTGTGGGGAGCAGGCAGTGTGTAAATCCAAATTTGACGGCTTCACGGAGGCGCTGCCTGGAAGCGCTCACAGCGCGAATCTCGCCGGAAAGTCCTACTTCACCAAATACGATCATCTGTTGACCTGCGGCTTTGCCTAAAAGGCTGGAAGCCAGCGCAACGGCTACGGCAAGATCGGCGGCAGGTTCCTCGAGGCGGATGCCTCCCGCCACATTAACAAATACATCACGGTCAGAGAAGCGCAGCCCTGCATGTCTTTCAAGTACGGCTAAGAGCAAGGCGACTCGATTGGGGTTCACGCCGGTGACGGTGCGCCGCGGCGATCCTGCGTGGGCTTCGCTCACGAGCGCCTGCACTTCGACGAGGAGCGGGCGGGCGCCCTCCATGGCAGGAAATACGACGGAGCCGCTCACGCCCATAGGCCGTTCATTGAGAAACAAGGCACTTGGATTTTTGACTTCGGCAAGACCGGAGTCATGCATTTCAAAAACGCCGATTTCGTTGGTGGAGCCGAAGCGGTTTTTCACAGCGCGCAAGACACGGAGGGATTGACGTCCTTCTCCTTCAAAGTATAAAACCGTATCGACCAAGTGTTCAAGGAGACGCGGTCCGGCGATCACCCCTTCTTTGGTCACATGCCCCACGAGGACGATGGGTGTTTTCGTGGTTTTGGCAAGACGCATAAATTCATTGGCACATTCACGGACTTGGCCGACGGAGCCGGGGGCAGCCGCCAAGCGCGAGGTGTATACGGATTGAATGGAATCGACAACGATTAAAGCATATTTGCCGTTGTTGATGTGGGGCGCAATGGAGGATACATGGGTTTCTGTCAACATAAACAAGCGGTCGTGAAGCGCTTTGAGCCGGCTCGCCCGTAAGTGCGCCTGATCGAAAGATTCTTCACCGGAAACGTAGAGGACGGGACCTTCATGGGCCGCCACATGATGAGATACCTGCAGCATCAAGGTTGATTTTCCGATACCGGGATCACCGCCGACAAGACTGAGCGAACCGGGCACGATGCCGCCGCCCATAACGCGGTTGAACTCTTCCATACCGCCTGAAAAACGGATGGGCGTTTCATGTCCGGCTTGTGTGACGGGGATGGGATCTTCAAGGACTGCCATGGATGCACGGAGATGAGGCCCCTCTTCAGAGAGTTCTTCTTCGATGAGGCTGTTCCACGATTCACAGGCGACACATTTACCCGCCCATTTCGGATACACACTTCCACAGGTATCACAAATGAATCGGGTTTTCAATCGTGTCATCAGCGTTGGTTTTCCTATAGGTTGTTTTTGTTCGTGTCGGGTAAATTCATGATCGCGTGCACGGTACACACAGCCCCGCTGACAGCTGCGTCGGTGCAGGGTAATCATCCTATAAAGTGTAACGTAACCAATGCCGTAACAGCAACCGTCCGCTATTCTTGGTGTAGGATTCATGGGCAGAAGAAGCGTCTATGGGAAAGCGGGGCAGAGGAGGGCTCTTGTCATTTTGCGAATGGGGCGTAATAAAGCGTATTTTATAAAGGAATAGGATTTGATATAGGATCATAAGCACGCCTATATATTAGGTATAGAAAAACGTGGATCTTAGGCTTCGGAAAGGATAATCATGGCTAAAGGATTTCAATGGCTGCTTTGCGTTCTTGTAGTGATCTGTGCCGTTTCGGCTATGGCGGTTAGTCCCCGAGATTTTGGCGCCCTTGGCGATGGTATCGCAGATGATACCGAGGCACTGCAGCAGGCAGTCTTAAAAAGCGAAACGGGACGTGTGTATTTCCCCAAGGGTACGTATCGGATTACACAAAGCATCGACATAGCGCTGGCTGATCTCGGTCCGGTAAGTCTGGACGGAGCAGGCGGCGGTTCCCGGGTGGTGATGGCGGGAGCGGGTCCTGCTTTTCGCTTTATCGGCAATCATAAAGGGACTGCGTCGCCGCTATCTTTCGATCCCGAAGTATCGGAACAGGAACGTATGCCTTATGTGGGAAAGATTGAGATTGTGGGCGACCATCCGGAAGCGGAGGGTATCCAATTCACAGGCACCGTTCAATCGCTTATCGAGGGCACCCTCATACGCAATGTGCGGAATGGGCTTGTTTTTTCCGGGCGCAACCGGGACGTGATCATTACGGGCAGCCATATTTATAATTGCAGCGGTGTAGGAGTATTTTTCGATCATGTGAATTTGCATCAAGCCATTGTGGCAGATAATCATATTAGCTATTGTAAGCGCGGAGGCTTTTATCTGCTGGGTGGTGAAGTACGGAACGTGCAGATTACGGGCAATGATATAGAATACAATTACGACAAAGAAGAAGCCGTCTCCGCTGATCTGTGGATTGATGTGGCCGATGGTTCTGTCGAAGAAGGGACGATTGCCAGCAATACCATTCAGGCTGTTGTCAGTCCCGGCGGGGCGAATATCCGTTTTGAAGCGCCGGAAAAACCCGAAGAGCGCGGGCGTGCCGGGCTGTGGACGATTACGGGCAATCTTATCGGCAGTCAAAACACCAATATCCACCTGAAAAATGTGACAGGTGTATCGGTGTCGGGCAATCACATTTATACGGGTGCAGAGAATGCGATTCATCTTGAAGGGGCACGCCATATCGTTGTCTCCGGTAATTCCTTGGATCAAGATCACAACCGAGGCAAAGAGTTGAATAACGGTGTGCGCATGGAAAATTGCGACGGTATTTTGTTTCAAGCAAATCTCTTGAATGACGCCTGCGCCGGAGACGCCGAATCGGGCGGCGCCGTGTCTGTCCAAAATTGCCGGGAAGTACTCATTGCCAATTGCCAGATCTTTGAAGCGCGGCATCGCGGTGTCTATGTCGCCAATAGTAAGAACATCAGTGTAGCCGGATGTCAGGTGTTAGAGCGTAACGATAGGGCGGCTATGATCGCGCCCATCGTGATTGGTGAGGGCTGTTCCGCCGTCCAATTCCGTGACAATATGTATAGCGTGGGAAGAGAAGGCGGTATCCTCGTTTCGGATGAGACGGTGTTGAGCGGCAATATGGAGATCAACTGAGTGAGCCGTTAATAGAAAAGACAGTCCCGAATTTTAATGGGAAAGCAAGCCTGCCGCCCAGGCTATGCCCTGTTGGTATAAGCGCCGCGCTCCCGGGTTCTCGTAGACTGAGGCATCGTGACCCAAGAGGCAATGGAAGATGCGCGCTTGGTCATGGTCTACGATAAAGGCCATGGGGTACACCTTTTTATCAACCACTGAGGTGGATTCACACAGGACGGTGACGGGTGTCGTGCCGGTGAGGCAGGTGTACAATTCATCTTTAACCTCAAAGGCTTCCATCTGCGCTGTTACGGGATGTGTTGTATCCGTCATCCTGAGGGCGAAGGGGCCGTGGGGATCGTGCGCCGGCAGGTCGGGGCTGTATACGCGCCCGGCAATTCTTTCAAATCCCTTCCAGTTTTCAAAAGCGCCGCAACTAAAATGGGTCAGGGCGAGTCCTTTGCCCGAGTCAACATAGGCTTGTAAGCCTTCTTCGCAGCTGCGATGTAGCGGCAGTCTGTCTTCATAATTTTTAAAGTGAATCACGACAGCATCATAATGGCAGAGCAATGGTGACCCGAGCAGGGCAGGTGATTCTGTCACGGAGACTTCCAATCCGTCGACTTCCCTCAGTGCCGCCGCCAAGGCAGGCGCGGTGCTGCGCCACAGATGTCCCCAATAATCATCGCCGGTTACAATGACGACGCGTTTTGCGGCGGTGGCCGCGGGAGATCCCAATAACCATATTTGATTGTCCACGGCATCAGCACCTGTTTCTTTTTTGAAAGCAACACGCAGTCTTCCGTCGTGGACATACGGCTCGGTCAGGGGCAGCAAGAGGCGCGCCCAACTGGAGCGGTCCGCGTCAAAGGAGCAAGCCCGTACGGGCGGCAGCACGCATTCCTCAGCTGCCGACGAGGGAGCGGTGAAATAAACCGATTGGACACGATCTTTATTGTCTGCGTCCCACCAAGTAAAGCCCAACACGTACTGTTTATTTGGATCGAAGCCTTCAATTTCAAAAATGACTTGATCTGGATCTGCTGCTGCGGCAGCCAACGCCCCCTTTATGTTGGGAAAGATTCGGTCTTCGCCTGTAAGCTGCTTGAGGCTCAGTGCGCCGTCTCGGATTTCCTGATTCCCGGTACCGCAATCTAAATACAGGGCTATACGATGGTTCTGCGGCAGCATGAGATCATCAGACTGCAAAGCAACGCTTTCCTCTTGTGTCGCGGCGGACAAGGAAAGAACAAAAGAAATGGAACAAAGAAAAATCATTCGTGTTTTATTCATGGCGTTTTTCCTGCTTAGCGTTATATACACAACGAAAGCCAAGGGTGCGGAGCCGCGCATTCGCAAAAAAACCGCGACGCGCTGTGGTGGTTAATTCATCGATATCCGATTCGTAGCAGCCGCCGCGCACCACTTTTCTCGGTCCATCGTCTGGATCGGGCTGCGCTTGCTGCGTGTGGGTATAGGGTCCAAAGCTATCTAAAAGCCACTCATAGACATTGCCTGCCATATCGAAGAGTCCTTCGGGCGTTTGGCCGTCTTCGTGCATGGATACAATGCTGGGCATACCCAAATTATTTCTGTAGTTGCAGCGCATGGCATCAGGGGGAAGGCTGCCCCAAGGATATTTTCGGTTTGCTTGTCCCCGTGCCGCAAATTCCCATTGGCGTTCTGTGGGCAGGCTCTTGCCCGCCCAAGAGGCATAGGTCAAGGCTTCTTCCCATGAAATACCCACGACAGGTTGTTCTGCGCCATTGAGCTGGTTATCCCGCCAATAGCGAGGTTCGGGAGCGCCCACGTCATCAAGAAACTTTTTATATTCGCCGACGGTGACAGGGTGAATATCCATCCAAAATGGATCCACGTGTACTTCCGCT
Organism: Candidatus Hydrogenedentota bacterium; assembly: GCA_012523015.1. Classification (NCBI taxonomy): domain Bacteria; kingdom Pseudomonadati; phylum Candidatus Hydrogenedentota; species Candidatus Hydrogenedentota bacterium. Next base: position 11,824 of record JAAYJI010000237.1, on the reverse strand, counting down.
TCCGGAGCTTCTTCAAAGACCTTGTTGTTTCCCATGAGAAAACTGCCGCCGGAGAAAAAGACCATGGATTCCATAGACGTGCCTTGTGCAGCCACAGTCTCGTAGTGCTGCCGCGCGGCAACGGTGAAGGCACAGTCGTAGGCTTGCTTGAGCGCGTTAAAGAAATCCATAGCCGATTGCCATCGATCTTTTTTATCGGGGAGCACGGATTTCGCGACTACGTCCAAAATCTCTTGGGGTACATCGTCCCGTTTGATCGGCAGTTCAGGCGCATATTCGTAGGGAGTCCTTAAATAAAGTAATTCACGCAGAACGAGGCCCAAGCTGTAAATATCGGTTCGAGCGTCCACAGAATCGGCGTGCTGCTGTTCCGGAGCCGCGTAGGCTTCTGTGCCGGTGACGGTACGTTGGTGCTTTGTGGAACGGGTCAGCGCTTGTTGTTCTGTTTCTTTTTCTTCGAGTACTTTGGCAACACCGAAATCTAAGACTTTCACTTGTTCATTGGGAAGGAGCATAATATTTTCCGGCTTGATATCCCGGTGCACGACCAGACGATGGGCATAGTCCAGAGCGCTTAAGACTTGCAGGCCGATGGCTATGGCGAGGCGGGGGCGGAGATACTTCCTTGCAATACGATATTCTTTAAGGAAGTCGCGCAGCGATTTTCCTTTCAAATATTCCATGGACAAAAAGAGGATGCCGTCTGTGGTGTAACTAATATCGTGGACGGCAACGATATTATCATGACGCAGGCGTCGCGCTATCTGAGCCTCTTGTAAAAACATGTAGCGCCATTTTTTCGTGCGCAGGATATCGCCGCGCAAAAACTTTAAGGCCACTTCTTCTTTCACGAGAATATCTTCCGCCAGATAGACGCCGCCCATGCCGCCCCTGCCTATAAAAGAGCGGATAATATATCGGCTTGCAATGGTTTCCCCTTCGCGAAAGGATAGGGTGGCGGAATCGATAGACACCGCGCCGGAGGGCACGACAATAGGCCCGCCGCAGTTCAGGCAATTCCCTGTACGTCCCTGAACCGAAGAGGGTACCGTGATTTCCAATCCACAGGTGGTGCATCGGACAACGATCATAGCATTATTTTTCAAGTTCGCCTCAAATCAATTCGTTGATAGATGTTCTGCAGTCAAGGTGATTATACACGTCTTCCACCGCGTGCATCGCCTTGGTCTGCGAAATCATAGCCTCCTATCTATTGTAACCTGTTCATTTTGTATGTGCCAAATTGCGGTTCCTCTTAGAATCAATACTTCTTAACCTTATAACTTGAAAGGGAATTTTGTTATAATCCCTTGTATCTTCTCGAAAATCCGCCTTTCCATTCTCAAATAACAGAAAGTGAAACCATGTATCCAAAATTTTTCAGTACGGGAGAATTGCATTTTCATTCCTATACTGTAATGATGACCATCGCCTTTCTCGTGGGAACCATCGGACCTATCTGGCTCAACCGAAGACGTGAAAAACCCTATTCAGCGACGCCGGCAGGTGGTATCTGGATCTTTTTAGGCGGTATCTTAGGGGCTAAAATTTGGTGGGCGATTCAATATGGCGGCGCTGATGATTGGCGGTATCTTCAATTTATTGTCCATGGCGGTCTGGTCTTTTTTGGCGGACTTTTTGGCGGTATTGTTGCCGGTATCATTTATTTGCGCTTACACAAGATCCCGATTATTTCCGGAGCCGATATGGTAGCGCCTTTTATGGCACTTGCTCATGGGATAGGCAGAATCGGATGCTTTTTAAATGGTTGCTGTTGGGGCGCTGTGACCCGATTTTCGTATCCTTGGGCGGTACGGTTTCCGAAGGGTTCCAGTTGCTACAGATCCCATATCAGGGAAAATCTCATCACCCGGGATGATCTGTTTTCTCTGCCCGTGCATCCGACGCAAATTTATGAAACGCTAGGCAATTTTATAATTTTCGTCATATTGCTGATCATTTATAAAAAACGCAAACATACGGGCGTGGTGACGCTCAGTTATCTGATGCTTTATGGTTTGCTGCGCTTTATAACAGAAATATTCAGAGGCGAAAGTGCGCGCCCCTTCTTTGGGCTTTTTACCGTTTCCCAGATCGTTGCCCTATCCCTATTGACAGTGGGGATACTCTTGTACGCAATTTGTTCGCAATGGGTTTGGAAGAAAGAACCGGCACCGGTCGCGTCTTCTGAAGAAACGACTGATTCCACCGAACAATAAGAGTGCGCATCACGCTTCTTATCCTTATGGAGCATGGTCAGAGCAGACTGGTCTGGCGCGGCGCATCTGGAATCAAGCCCGCTTTTACGTCTGCCGCCAATTGAGCCAGCGTATTAAAAGGCGCTGCATGGCTTTGCAGGGCATCCGGCAAGGCGTCAATTGGATACACTAAAAGGGCTTTGCCTTGCCGCAAGGCGTGGCGTGTTGTGGAGATGCTGCCTCCTTTTTTGCCGGGTTCTACGACGCATACAAAGTGGGATTGCGCCGCGATAAGCGCGTTTCTGGCAAGCGCCGCATAGCCTTGCCACGGTGCGTAAGGCAAATATTCACTGACCAGCAGCAACCGACCTTCCTCTTTGGCTTGTTTCCATTTGCGCGATAGGGAGTAGGTCATAATGCCCTGGGGCAGGAATACAATGGTGCTGCCCCCCTTGGTGATTGCCTGTTCGTGGGCGGCACGATCTACGCCGACTGCGCCGCCGCTCGCAACGACCAGACCTGCGTTAACGATAATGTTTGCGGCACTGTGGGCGGCACGGATACCTCTTGCGGAAGGATAGCGCGTTCCTACGACGGCTCCGCCGGCATGGTTCAGGAGTTCCTTGTTGCCCGACAAGAAGAGCAGGGGCGGGGCATTGTTCTCCAGATGGGTTGACAGCAAGGGGGGATAATCTTCGTCCATAATCGTCATTGGAAAGACGCTGCCATCTTGTATTTCTTCTAGGTAGGATGCCGCTTCAGCGAGGGTGCTCGGCAGGGCTTCCGGTATGTCGATGAATTGGCTTCCCATTTCCGGTATGGCGCTTCGCAGCTCCTTCGCCGAAAGTTTGGTGAGCGCAGCGGGCTGCAGACCGTAGCCTTTGAGAAGCCCCAAAAACTGATGGACACTTTTGTTGCCCATGCCATGAATCAGTTTTAACGCCACTATAGACTGTACGGTCTCGTGATATTCGTTGTGCGTTGATGCTGCCGCCACCGTGTACTCCCTTTTATGCTTGGTTATCGTCTGTGGCGCGGTTTGGCGAAGTTCCAATCTCGTCGATACCGCAATCGTGCGGAAGGGCCGCGGCGATAGTGCATGTCTACACCGACCCCTTGTTTTCCGCCGACGCTAACTTTCGGTCTGCCCGATTCATCGTGGCTAATCACCATGGGTCCCAGCTGTTTGGTTTCTTCAAGCTGTTCTTGTGTCGGCGCGCTGCGGCGATTGTGTCTCGGTTCGCTACGCATCTGCCTTTTCCAATTGTTGCTAAAAACAGGATGATTATGGGTGGTGGATGCACAGCCCGCGGACAGTGCTATCGCTGCCAGAAAAGAATAGGTGCAAAAGCGGCGTATCTTGACGTTGAGCGGATACACTGCTTGGGTGTCATCGGAGCAACGTGGTACCATACAGCATTCCATGGGCTTTGTTGTGCGATCCTGTTGTATTCGTTTAATCTTGGACTTCATCTTATGATACCTGTTCAACCCATTCAATGGGACTCATCTCAATTATACATTATAGACCAAACGGAGCTGCCCTTACAGACGCTTGTTGTGGAATTGTCGACGGTGGAAGCCGTGTGGGAGGCTATCAAAAGCCTGCGCGTTCGCGGCGCGCCTGCCATCGGTGTCTGTGCCGCCTATGGGGTGCTTATTGGTCTTCGCAGTTACCGCGACGGGACTGCGGAAGCATTTCGCGCCAGAGCGGAGCATTGCTTTCGCTATCTCGCCACGGCGCGACCCACAGCGGTCAATCTCTTTTATGCGTTAGACTGTATGAAAGCGGTGTTGGACAGGATGCCGCCGGAAAGCAGTGCTGAGGCATGTTATACGGCGCTGGAAAAAGAAGCGGCTGCTCAATATGACGCTGACCTTGCCATGTGCCAAGCAATCGGTGCGCATGGAGCGGCACTCATCAAGGACGGCATGGGCATATTGACCCATTGCAACGCCGGCGGCCTCGCCACCACGGGTTATGGCACGGCTCTGGCGCCGCTCTATACGGCTTTTGCGCAAGGACGCCGTTTTAAGGTTTATGCCGATGAGACGCGGCCGCTGCTGCAGGGGGCACGGTTGACGGTGTGGGAACTGGAAAATGCAGGTATTGATGTCACGCTTATTTGCGACAATATGGCAGCTGTGGTTATGCGTGATGGAATGGTGGACGCCGTCGTGGTCGGTGCCGACCGTATTGCTGCCAACGGAGACACGGCGAATAAAATTGGTACCTATGGAGTTGCTGCCCTAGCCCATCTCCACAACATCCCTTTTTATATTGCTGCACCGGCATCAACCTTTGATATGAGCGCTGCTTCAGGCGCTGACATTCCCATTGAGATGCGCGACGCCGATGAAATACGCCGTTTCGGAACGCTTCAGACAGCCCCGGAAAGCGTGAAGACCTACAATCCTGCCTTTGATGTGACGCCAAACACTTATATCACTGCCTTTATCACAGATCGGGGCGTGATTTACCCTCCCTATGATCGGAGCCTTTCCGCCTTTACGAAAAACCCTTAATTTTGTAAAAAGCTTGCTGTTTTTGTCGGATTCCTTTACAATAATGGTGTTGGGCGCACCGGTGCCCTCAGATGCGTATTTAAAAACGGTTGTTTATAACCGGACACCGGTTCTTGTTGCGTCTTACATAAAATATGCGTTACAGAAACAAGCGTTCCCTTTATAAACCGGAGCGCCAACACAATGGAGGCGTTTTTTCGTTAGCCGCGGTCACGTCCTATGGATTTCTCATAGCGGCCCTTATAAAATACTATGAATACAGACTTCAATTTTGAGTTTGAACTTAATAATCATGAAGAATCACTGCGCCTATTTGGTCACAATGGCGCCATTCGGAGGTTCATTCAATCGCGGACACAAGTGAAGATTGTCGATCGTGGCGCGAAAGTTATTGTTATTGGTCAGCGCGATACGGCGGCGGTTGTCTGTCAGATGTTGCAGGACATGCTTACTGCCCTTCGTCAAGGGGCGCAGCTTACACTAAAAGACTTTGAGCACGCCCTTGAATCGGGTTCTGCAGGGGAACCGGAAAGTCTGTTAGCGCCGCCGCCTGCCGCCATTCGGCATGAACTGAATATTCGACCCCGCACTTCGGGTCAGAAACGCTATCTCGACACGATCACCTCCTATGAAATCACTGTCGCCATCGGTCCTGCCGGCACGGGGAAAACCTATCTTGCCATGGCGGTAGCCGTGTCTGCGCTGTTGAACCGTCAAGTAGGCCGTTTGATCTTGACGCGGCCTGCCGTGGAGGCAGGCGAGCGATTGGGCTTCTTGCCCGGCGACATCGTGGAAAAAGTTAATCCCTATCTCCGTCCCTTGTACGATGCCCTCTATTCCATGGTGGATCTCGAGCGAGTCACCCGTTTGATCGATCAGGAATGTATCGAAGTAGCGCCGCTGGCGTTTATGCGCGGGCGCACCTTGGACAATGCTTTTATTATTCTGGATGAGGCGCAAAATACTACGGTCGAACAGATGCTCATGTTTTTGACCCGTCTCGGCCGTGGTTCTCGGATGATTGTAACGGGCGATGTTACGCAGATTGATCTGCCGCCCGGTGTGCGATCGGGTCTGACCGATGCGCGGGACGTGTTAAAAAATATTAAGGAGATCGGCAACGTTCTGCTCGGTCAAGAGGATGTGGTACGCAATCCTTTGGTCAAGCAAATTGTACAAGCCTATGAACACTCAGGTAAATCAAGTGTGGGCGCCTTAAACCGTGTAGATCATAATGAGCCCCCTTCCGATGTGGATGCGTATCCGACAGAAAAGATTCAATCCGGTTCATAAGAGCGTTCACTTTATATGGGATCAACATGAGTTTGCTACCGGGAGTTAATCGTTATACAATGCCATGATTATGGGAAAAAACACACATATCCCTTCACCTATGCACGACAATGAAGGCTTGAGAAATCGCTATTTTCAGAAAGCGACGCTCCTTCCCCGATTGAAGCAATTGCTGTTTGTTGCGTTTCTTTTCATCGTTTGCGTTGCGGCGCTGACGCGTGAACCCGTTATTGACGTGGTGACTTCTGCCGATTTCGACCGGCCTGTAGCGAATCGTGAAATTCGTGCGACCTTCTATTTTGAATCCGTCGACTTGGCGCGGACCCAAGAGGCGAAGGATCAAGAAATTGCCAAAGTACCCAATTATTATCGGATCAATCAATCTATTTTCCAACAACAAATAGCGCTTCTTCGGGGAAAGATCGAAAAGATTGAAGGGGAGCGTTTGGGCGTATCTGCGGCCATCTTAAAAGCGTTGGAAGCGTCTGTTAAAAGTCAGCCGGTAGACGCGGTTGTTGCTAAAGCCGTATCAGCTTATGTGGCAGGCTTAAAAGAGCAGGAAGCATGGCAGGAATTTCCGGAACAGGATTTGCTGGCGTTGTGGCTGACGCCGGACGCGTCGGGGCTGCCGACCCGTGTTTTTGTGCAAGACCAAAATGATGAAGATAGCGATGCCCCCGCCACTGCGCGGCTCTTTGCTTCTGAATCTGATTTAAGCTTTAAAAAAAGTGATCTCATGGCGGAATTGGCCGTGGACGGGCTGGAACAAATCCTGATGACCGGCGTTCGCGCCGGCGGCCTTTTAACGGCTAAAGCGGCGGAGCATATCGTGATTGTGCGGACGCAAGCCGTCGACGATCCCGCTTCCACAACCGATTTGACGCTGCAGGAAGTACCTGATCCGGAAACGGCTGTAGTGAATATGAACAAATGGCTTGTGGGGAAAGCGCAGCCCTCCACACGAGAGGGGTCTTCCGTGGATCGTTGGGCACGTATTCAAGAAGGGGCGTTGGCATTGGCTGCGCCGCTGGTCGTGCCCGATCTTCAAGAGGATGTGCTCTCCACTGAAACAGCGCGGATCCGTGCCGCCGAGACGGTACAACCTGTGTTAAAAGAAATTGAGGCAGGGGAGATTATTCAGGATCGCGGCAAACGGTGGACCCGGCAAAGCCGGTCTGACGTGCAAAGCTATATGGATATTTTGTCCAGTGAAGAGCATCCCGTCAAAAAGTTGATGAATACCTTGACCGCACATTTCATTCTGGTGTTGCTGGTCTTTTGGGCCATTTATAAGCGTATGCATTTCATAAAAGAAAAGAGTCCCGTCTCCGCGCAAACTGCTTTTAATCTCGCGCTGCTCTTGCTCACGTCCACCTTGCTTGTTGGCAGGTTCTTGTCGTATTTTGAGCCAACAGGTTATGTGCTGCCCGTGGCGGCGGCGGTATTTTGTATGCTATCCTGGCAGGGCCTCAGCGTGCTTCTTTCTTTGGCGTGCTCATGACCGCCTTGGTTTCCGCGCAATACCAATACAATTGGCGTTTACTCTTGGTGGCGGGCGCCATGACTGTGGCGGGTATATTTACCACGGATAGGGTGCGTAAGCGAAGCGATATGACGGCGGCGTCGCTCGTGGCGACGGTGGTCGGTATCCTTGCGCTCGGCGCGGCGGTCCTTGCGACTGATACGCTCTTTACCGAGACCTTTGTGAGACGCATTTTCATGGTGCTCTTCAACGGCTTTTTATGTATTTTGACCGTGCCCGCTTTGCTCCCATGGCTGGAGCGGCTCTTTCACATTACCACAGATATTCAGCTCTTAGAATACAGCGACCTCAACAACCCTGTTCTCCGGCAGCTTGCGGTTACGGCGCCGGCCACCTTCGCGCATAGCCTGCAATTGGGGCAATTGGCGGAAGTGGCGGCTGATGCTGTGGGCGCCAACGGTCTCTTGGCACGGGTCTGCGCCTATTATCATGATATTGGTAAACAATTTAAACCGGAAATGTTTACGGAAAACCAAAGCACAGCACAAAATATTCATGACAGCCTGTCGCCTCAGGTTAGCGCGCGGATCATACGGCAGCACGTTATTGACGGTGTAAAGCTTGCGAAAGAGAGGAATTTGCCGCAGCCTATTATCAACGGTATCTTAGAGCATCACGGCACCTGCAAAATCAGTTTCTTTTATGAAAAGGCCTTGGCTGAGGGTAATACCGATGATATTGACGAGAACGAATTTCGTTATCCCGGACCGAGACCGCAGCGGCCGGAAACGGCTATTTTGATGATTTGTGACGGTTCTGAATCGGGCGTGCGTAGTCTTGACCAACCCGACTTCGAAGCGGTCAGTCAGTTTGTGGGTAAAATCATTCGCGCCCGTTCGGAAGACAATCAATTTGAAAACTGCGATCTGACGCTCAAACAATTGACGCGTATCCGAGATACCAAAGCAAACGCGCTGATGAGTACCATGCACCGCCGCATTGTTTATCCGGACCAGACCGCTCGGCCTGAATCCGACATGACTTCCCTAAAAACGGAAGGGTCCTCTTCATGATACATTTAGATATCCGCAATCAATCGAAAATAAAGCGTTTAATCAGCCGTGGCCGCCTCGAAAAGTTGGCGGAAAAGATTTGCGCAGGTGAAGGCGTGAGGAAAGAGGCGGAATTGAGCCTGCTCTTTTGTGATGATTCTTTTATCAAGGAATTAAATGCTCAGTATCGTAACCGCGACGAGGCTACTGATGTGCTGTCTTTTGTGCAAGAAAAGACGGGCAAGGAGCCCTATACGATATTAGGCGATATTGTCATATCCTTGGAGACGGTGGAGCGTTATTGCGGCGGCGACCGTGATGCCATGCGGACGGAGACACTCCTGTTGTTTTGCCACGGACTGCTCCATTTGCTCGGTTATGAACACGGCAATGAGGCGGATAAAATCAAGATGCAGATGAAACAAGCCCATTATCTTGATCTGAAATTAGAAAACGTATGGCACTGATGTTATAATATTTTCATGGAAACGAAATTTTATCGTGTTGTTTAGGTTGACAGGAGCACAGGACACTGTTGGAAGATGACCCTGGCGGAGAGTCGCCTCGAATATCTCTAAAACATATGCTTCTTTGGGGAGGGCGCGTCGCTTTTGCGGGAAGCGTGGCTGCAGTGGCGTATAGTACGCTCGCATCCACCGTATCCGCCTCAGCAATGCATGAATCAGGCGCAGAACCTTGGTATCAGATTCTGACGCCGGGAATTCTTGTCTTGGCGCTTGTCCTCGGAGGCTTTTCCGCTTTCTTTTCTGCGAGCGAAGTGGCGTTTCTATCGTTGAATAAGGTGGAGCTTCGCGCCATGCACGCTTCGGGCCGGGGCCTTCAATTTCTTGCCGCCCATTTGATGCGGCGGCCCGGCAGCCTGCTCACCACCATATTGATGGGGAATACCTTTGTCAATATTATGTTGAGTATCGTCTTCGTGAAACCCTTGGCATCCGTATTCCAATCAACCTTCCAATTTCATCTGCCCCAAGCCCTTGCAATCGCTGTTATCCTGACAACGGCGCTGATCTTATTCTTTTGTGAAATACTGCCGAAGGTCTTCGCCACTACCTGCCCGAGGCTCCTGGCCGTGAGTGCATCGGTGCCCATGTACGTGATCGACTGGATCATCATGCCTTTCCGATACGTGGCGATGCTCTTGGTGAATTTTATGTTTAAGATTACGCGGCTAGCAGAGGTTAAAGCCGCGCCTTTCCTCACAGACGAAGAATTTTTATCGCTCGTATCCGATGGCGAGGCTTCCGGAATCATTGAGGAAGAAGAGCGGCAGATGATTAAGGGGATTTTAGAATTCGATGCTGTGACGCTGGAAGAGATTCTGATTCCGCGGCCGGATATCGTGGGCATTTCAGAAACTGCGACTATTGCGGAAGCCCTCGAAACGGTAAGGCGTTATGAATTTGCCCGTATGCCCGTGTTCTTAGAGGATCTGGATCATATCAGCGGAATCTTGTATGCGAAAGACCTGTTGCCTGTCATGGAAAAAGGAGCCATGGATGATTTGGTGCGTTCTTATATGCGCCCGCCTCATTTTATCCCCGCCACCATGAGCGTAGGCGACTTTGTGAAGACCGCCCAAAAATCGCGGATTCATATATCCATCGTTGTCGATGAATTTGGCGGAACCGAAGGGCTTGTCACGCTGCAAGATGCGTTACGGGAAGTGGTGGGCGATATAGGCGAAGAAGATGATATGGATCTACCCTTGTGTGAAGAGATTGCGCCCCGAGAATGGATCATGGCGGGTAACTATCCCCTAGATGAATTTGAAGAACTGACGGGCATCGAATCAGGCGATGAGGAGCACACGACTGTGGGCGGCTTTCTCATGACCCTATCCGATAAAATTCTGGAGCCCGGTGATGAACTTAATTTCTCTAGACTCCATTTTTATGTTAAAGAAGTAGAAGGAAAACGGATTACGCAAGTATTGATTAAAGAAATGCCGGAACCTGCAACCGAGGAGAAGGACTAGTTACACTCATGGCTGCTTTGTTCATATTTCTAGTATCCATTCTCTTTTGCGCTTTCTTTGCGGGCTATGAAACCGGTTTTGTATCGGCCAATCTTTTCCGCATCCGTCACCTTGCTGAAAAAGAACAGAACACACGCGCTATTCGACTGGCTCAGCGCTACGAAAACCCCAATCGCTTGATTACCATGCTCTTGGTGGGCACGAACTTGAGTATGGTCATCGGCACCACCGCGCTGACCCATTCTGTGGGAGCTGCTGCGGCATCGTTTATTGCTACGCCTGCCTTTTTAATCTTCGCCGAGATTATGCCGAAAAGTGTCTTTCGTCATTTCCCGACCCGTCTCGCGTTGGCACTTTTCCCTGTGGTTCGTTTTTTCGAAGGCTTCTTTTCGCCCATTATCATTCCTATTGCGTGGCTGTCGCAAGGTTTCCTCAGGCTGGTAAAACAAAATGCAAGAGGTTTGCGTATGCTCCTCGCGTCGTTGGATGACGTGCGTGTGTTGGTAGATGAAAGCCATGATCAGGGCACTTTGGATCCTTACGAACATGAACTCATTCATTCTGTTTTTGATTTACAAACCCATGCGGCGAAAGAGGTCATGGTGCCGCGTATACGCATCCTTGCCGTTCCTGAAACGGCGACACGAAGCGAACTGACGCGGCTTTTTATTGAGGGAGGGCAAACGCGGCTGCCCGTATATAGAGGGTCCATCGACCAAGTAATCGGTATTGTAAATGCTTTCGATCTTATCAAGGATGTTGATCCGGAAAACCAGGATATTGAGCACTTTATCCGGCCTGTGCTGCATGTTCCCGATACGATGAAGCTGGACGATGTGTTGAATACCATGCGCCGTGCCCGCCAGTCTATGGCGATTGTCACCGATGAGTACGGGGGAACAGACGGGCTTATCACGGTGGAAGATATTCTGGAAGAGATCTTCGGTGAAATCCATGATGAATACGATGTGCTGACCACACAAATTCGTAAGGTCGGGCCCCGCGCCTTTATCATTGATGCCCGTACGCCGCTCGATGAGTTTACAAAGGCGGTTCCGTTGCAGGTGGAGCCTTTGGACGTGGAAACGGTGGGCGGATGGGTGAACCATGTGGCGGGACATATCCCCACGATGGGAGAGGTAATCCATACACCTAATTTCCGTATTCTTGTCTTGGAAGGGGCTCCCACCCATGTCACCACGATCCGCCTTGAACTGGCGGATCAACCTGCCCCGTCGGCGGAGAACACAAAAGACAAGGAATAACATTTTGT
>JAAYJI010000236.1 GCA_012523015.1 Candidatus Hydrogenedentota bacterium | reverse complement strand
AGTCATGGTCACCCACGAGGCCGACATGGCAGCCTATGCCGGGCGCACCATTCATTTTAAGGACGGTCTAATTGAACAAGACCATAACCACAAGGAACAGGTCTGATGATCTCCAATGCATTCATACTTGCCTTGCGTGAACTCTACCGCAACAAGATGCGTTCATTCCTGACCATGCTGGGTATTATCATCGGCGTAGGCGCTGTAATCAGCTTGGTCACCCTTGGCGGCGGCGCAACTCGGCAGGTGACCGACCAGATTTCCAGTCTCGGCAGCAACCTGATGATGGTCATGCCCGGACGACGCATGGGACCCGGACAAGGCGGTGGTGGCGCGCCCTTTAAACTGGCCGATGCAGAAGCCATTGAACGCGAAATACCGTCTATAAGGGCAGTGGCTCCCACATCCGCCAGCGCGATAACCGCTATCTACGGCAATGAAAACTGGTCTACTACGGTCACGGGTACAACGGAACGCTATTTTGACGTCAGCAATCTTAAAATAGAGGATGGGCGAAGCTTCACCGAGCCGGAAATCCGATCGGGGGCGGCGGTCTGCATTATCGGCGCAACGGTGTGGGAAAACCTCTTCGGACACCAAAATCCCATTGGAAGCAAGATCAGGCTGAATAAACTTTCCTGTGAAATCATCGGGCTGCTCGAGAGCAAAGGACAATCCTCCATGGGCAGCGATCAGGATGATACCGTGATCATTCCTCTGAGAACGTATCAACGCCGCATCTCAGGAACCATGGATGTGAATGTGATTCGACTGTCTGTAAAGGATGGCATATCTACCGACAAAATGAATACTGAAATCGGCTACCTCATGCGTGAACGGCGCCATTTGTCCGATGTGGAAGAAGACGATTTCAGTGTTATGGACATGAAGGAAATATCGACCATGCTCACCGGTACCACCAAAGTGCTCACCGGCTTGTTGGGAGCCGTGGCGGCAGTGAGTCTGTTGGTCGGCGGTATCGGTATCATGAATATCATGATGGTATCTGTTACGGAACGAACCCGAGAGATCGGGACCCGCCTCGCCATCGGCGCGCTCGAACGTGAAGTGCTGCTCCAGTTTCTCGTTGAAGCGATTGTCTTGTCTTCCGTTGGAGGTCTTATCGGTATCGCCTTAGCAGTCATGACCGCTCTCGCCGCGTCCAACCTGCTCCAAGTTCCTTTTATCCTCAATGTGCCGATCATCTTGGAATCCTTTCTATTTTCCGGAGTCATCGGCATCGTTTTCGGATTCTTTCCCGCCAGAAAAGCGGCCATGCTTAATCCTATCGAGGCCTTACGCCATGAATAATCACCCTCTACTATTCCGGATAATTGGTGCGTATTCTGATCGTGGCACAGCACGTTTTTCTTATCTGAAGACACTTCTTCTGCTGCTCATGACCTCTTGTATTGTTTCTTGCAAGACCGGCCCTGACTATGAACGCCCGTCATTAGATCTGCCCCAAGATTACAAACGCGCCACAGAAATTGAATCAGAGCAGCCCGGGTTGAACCTTGACTGGTGGCGTCTTTTTCAGGATCCCGATTTAAACCTTCTGTGCGAGGAAGCACAGGAAACAAATTATGATCTTCAGGCCGCCATCGCACGACTGACCCAAGCACGCGCATCGGCAGCATCCGTTAAAAGCGGCTTTTATCCTGTCATCTCCATGAGTCCCACAGCAAGCCGTTCAGGCTCCTCCGCACAGACCGTTACAACCCAATCCGGCGGACTTGAAGAAGTCTCGTCTACCCTCGGACAAGTATCAACCATGCTGGGAGCAGTCACCGCCATTGCCCAAGGGGAAAGACCCAATGTGGGAAGTCTTCGGACTGACACGGGCGCAAAAATATCTTCCTCCACCACGAGCAACCGTTTTCAAGTTCCTTTTGATCTTTCCTATGAGATCGATTTTTGGGGACGTGTCCGCCGTTCCTATGAGTCCGCAGGCGCTCAAGTGCAGGCGTCCGTATATGAACTTGAGCTTATGCGACAAACCCTCTTGGCTGATGTTGCCCGTAACTATTTTAACCTGCGCGCACTGGATGCGCAACTGGAGATCTTGAACCGAAACCTGGAACTGTATCAAGAACAGGCAACGCTGACCAGAAAACAATATGAGGTCGGTCTCGTCAATGAAACCAACGCTCTGCAGGCGGAAATTCAACTGGAAGCGACCTATGCCCAAGCCTCCGATCTGCGCAGACAGCGCGCAGATCTAGAACATGCTATCGCCATTTTGCTTGGAAAGGCGCCCGTAGAATTCGCTCTGGAAGCCCATCCTCGGAACACAGCCCCTCCTGTGCTGCCCGCAGGATTGCCTGCAGATCTGCTCAGTCGCCGTCCCGATATTGCGGCAGCCGAACAAAATCTTGTGGCTGCCTGCGCAGAAATCGGCATGGCACAGGCGGACTTTTTGCCGAGTATTAAACTCATGGGCAGTGCCGGGGTACAAAGCGCTAAACTCGAAGATCTCCTGGATTGGAGGAGCAAAAATTGGTCTTTCGGGCCTAGTATCTCCCTGCCCATTTTTCAGGGCGGAAAACTCAAGGCAAATTTACAAAAAGCCCAAGCAAGATATGAGGAACTCTTGGCCGTCTATCACAATAGTATACTCAGCGCTTTCAAGGACGTAGAGGATTCGCTTAATGATATTCACGGGCGAAGTGAAGAAGCGGAAGCCAGAGAAAAAGCCGTTGCCTCAGCACGGGAATACTTGCGCCTCGTCCAAATACAATACGATACAGGGATTATCGACTACCTGAACGTTATCAACGCAGAACAGACCTTGCTGAATAATGAACTGTCGGAGGTACAAGCAGTTAAAGAACGCCTCGTCTCCACTGTTTTACTCATCAAGGCACTTGGCGGCGGTTGGGATTCTGGATCCCACGATTAAATTGTCGGCACGCCAGCCCCAACTTTTATTTGAATCCAAGGAATGACAAGCCGGAAAGAAGAGTTATCTTTACTGTAGACGCGGTTGTAGACGCACTGTTTCTTTCATCTTAATCTTGTTGCGCAAATCCGACCCGCGCCGCCTTTCTTCCCGGGTAATTTTTGCGCAAGCGGTGGTTGTCGAGTCCTCTCAAACATCCATACTTCTGAAAGGCGCTTTTAAGTCTTGATAAAAAAAGACTTGGAACAATAATTGCTATAGTGTAAGGGAAATTGCAACGGCGATTTCTTGAAAATAATCTCAACCCTTTAGAAAGGAGATCATCATGAAAGTGAATGTAATGGTGACCGGATGTTTTATGCTGACCGCCGCCTTACTGGCTACAGGCAGCCTGTGGGCACAGCCCGATTCGAGCGAAGCGCCGCCACCACCGGCACAAGACAGATTCGAAGGTGGAACCCGACCGATGAGACTTGACCCCGCTGATTTTGATGCGGACAAGGACGGCTTTGTTAGTGCTCAAGAATACGTGGACGGCAACGACAAGCTCATGAAAGGTCGTTTTCAACAACTGGACAGCAATGATGACGGCAACCTGAGCCGAGAAGAATTTGAGAGGCCCTTCAACCAAGGGAATCGCCCGCGCGGCAGGGCAATGGGCCGCGGTGACGGTGCCAATCCGCCGCCCCCACCGCCCGATAGGGAAGCACAAGGGCAACGTCTCTCTGATCGTGAACCGAGAAGATCCTATACTCCCGGTCGTCGCTCTTTCCCGACCTTCGAAGAATATGACACGAACAAAGATGATCTAATCAGCGAAGAAGAATTTTTGAAGGTCCACCAACAAGCCAGCCGCGAACGTTTCAAAGAATTGGATACCGAGGACGCCGGTAAGCTAAGCATTGAACAATTAAGAGCTGCCCGAGCTTCTATGGGCGGGCCACGCGGACCCCGAGGCTCCCGAGGCGGCCCCGACCAACGACGCGGTGAATCAGGTCAACGACGCAGCGAATCCGACTAAGCAAATCCCAAGTCTTCGTGCATCTCTTTGACTTCCGTCTTCATTGCTGCGGCATGTCCCCCCCAGTTGATGTGTCGCAGCTTCCTCGTCTATCAGAACCGCGGCTATTTCTCATCGGCAAGAGAAATAGAGGCTGATTGATGAATTTTTCCGAGAATACACTATAATGAGTGAGAGGGGAGGCGGGATACCTGCGTACAGGATTACTGCAAACCATGCGTAAAAAACTGATATATCTTTTCCTGGCGGCAATATGGATGTCCGTAGCGGGCTGGCAGATATATGAACATCGACGCGTACAAGAACTGGCGGGAAGGAATTTGGCTGATCGCGCCCATGATTTTTCAGCAGCACTGAGTGTGGTCATTCGATCTCAGGGCAGAATGCTCTTCATCCCCAGACCCCGGATTGAAGCGGCTCTGAACGAACTGGTGAATTCAACAGAACTGGAATCCGTGGTCTTACTTAACGCGTCGGGAGATACGGTGGCTTCCGCCGGAAAACCGCTGCCCGTAGCTCTGGGCGTCCTACTCGAAAAGCATGAATACCGAACACTGCAGTCCGCTTCCTTCGCCAATCTCATCGCATTAGGGCCGGGAACAGAGTGGCCCGGCGGCAGGGCGGCAGTGTTGCCGATGGAGCGGTCTGGCGGTCATCCCGGGGATCGGAAGCGTGGGTTGAACCGCGATTTTCCGGGCGAAGGTCTTTCACCTCCACCGGGACACTGGGTACTCAGCCTTGATGACCCTCACCTCGACAGCGTTATCAGTGAAGCTAGCCGAAATCTTCTTCTTGAAATGATGACCCAAGAGCCGCTAGATGCTGCACAAACAGAGAAAATACTGGCTCTCTTTAATGAAGGCGCGGTCAGTGAAAAGACCAAGGAAGAGCTTCGACGTATCCTGCCCGGCCAACCTATGAATCCTAAAACACTGACCGATCTGCTTATGATCGTGCTGGGACCGCCACAGGGACCGCCGCCAGAACAGCCACCGTGGATGAACAAACCGGACTATGAACGCTTGATCAAAGAACATGGTATACACTGGTTCTTGGTCACCCTTCCCACCAGCGGTCTACGTGCAGTTCTGGCAAAAGATTTTCAACTTCGCGCAATTGTGATGGGCGGCGCATTGCTCGCGTGTCTGGCGCTCGCCTTGGCGTGGCGTGCATCCAGACACTCCGCCGACCTCGAGATTCAACTTATCCATGAACGGGAAGCGGCCACACGCCTCCGAGACATGAATGTGACGGCGGCCGGATTGGTACATGAAACTAAAAATCCTTTGAACTTAATCAGAGGCATGGCGCAAATGATCGGCGGCAACACAGACACTCCCCGGGACATCCGAGCGACTGCCTCTAAAATAACAGAGGAAACCGACCGCGTTACAGGCCGGCTTAACCAGTTCCTAAACTATGCGCGGCCGATACGCCCCCAACTCCGATCCATGGCTTTGACGGGGCTCGTTCAATCCGTTTTTGGTGTTCTCGCTTTTGACTGCGAAGAGAATAACGTTACGCTGAAGGCAACGGGGCCGCAACTATGCGTAGAGGCCGATGAAGGTATGCTGCGCCAAACACTGTTCAATCTGCTCCTGAACGCCGTGCAAGCCGTTCCCAATGGCGGGCGCGTGGAGGTGGCGCAAGGAATGATGCCCAATAAAACCGTGTGGCTGGAAGTACGCGACGACGGACCCGGAATTGACAAAGAACACCGCGAGGAAGTGTTTCGGCCTTACTACACCACCTCTGAAAAAGGAACCGGTCTCGGACTCGCCGTAGTGCGTCAAATCGCCGATGCCCATAACTGGACGGTGGACTGCCGACCCGGCGACCGGGGTACTGTGTTCCGAGTCATGGGTATTTCACTCGCACAAAAGCCACTGTCGGAGGATGATCATGAATAAAGAAGCTGCACGACGGGATATTCTCGTTGTGGATGACGATCCCGGACAGCGCAGCCTGCTCCGTTCCTTTCTCACCGGCCAGGGATTTCCCGTGACAACCGCCTCCTCCGGTTCGGAAGCCCTGCATGTGCTCGAAACCTCCCAACCCGCCATGCTCATCTCTGACGTGCGCATGCCCGCCATGACCGGACTCGAATTGCTCGGCTTCGTGGCGGAGCGCTACCCCGACCTGCCCGTGCTACTCGTCACGGCCTACGCAGACATACGAGATGCCGTCGGTGCTATCCGCAGCGGTGCCGTGGATTACTTGGAGAAACCCATTGACTTAGACCAACTGCTTGAAGCCGTCCGGCATGGCATGGCGCTGTCGGAAAGCGGTCCCGCCCAAGTAAGTTCAGAGGGATACGCGCTCCCCGAAGATATCATCACCCAAAGTGCGGCTATGCAGGAAGTTCTCCGAGAGGTGGCATTGGTCGCACCATCAGACACCCGACTACTCATCACGGGCGAGAGCGGCACAGGCAAAGAGGTCATCGCAGACATCGTTCACCGCTGGAGCGCCCGCGCCAATGGACGTCTTATCAAAGTAAACTGTGCCGCCATACCGGAAGCTTTGCTGGAAAGCGAGCTCTTCGGCCATGAAAAAGGCGCTTTTACCGGTGCCCTCACCCGGCGCATCGGGCACTTCGAAGAAGCCGATGGCGGCACGCTGCTCCTCGATGAAATAGGTGAAATGTCCCCTGCTCTACAGGCAAAGCTCCTACGCGTCACCCAAGACGGTCGCTTTAGCCGCATCGGAACGAATACTGAAATCCAGGTCGATGTTCGAATCATTGCGGCCACCAATCGCGATCTCGAAGCCGAGGTAGAATCAGGCAGATTCCGAGAAGACCTCTTCTATCGGCTAAACGTCATGGAAATCCATCTGCCGCCCTTACGTTTACGTGTTACCGATATCCCGCTCCTAGCACAACGCTTCGCCGCCGAATTCAGCAAAGGCAAGCCCCGCTTCTCGCCCGGCGCTATCGCCGGCATGGAACGCTACCCGTGGCCGGGCAATGTGCGTGAATTACGCAACGCCATCGAACGAGCTGTCCTTCTCGCCCGAGGCGATGTCATCCTCACCGAACATTTGCCCCGGCGCGTGCAACAGGAATCCCTTGAGCCGGAAACGCCCCAGAATGAAACCGGCGCCGACACCGTCATGAGTGCCATGGAACGAGCAACTATACTGCGCGTGCTCAAAGAGCATGCTTATAACCGAAGTGACACCGCTAAAGCCCTCGGCATCAGCCGCCGTACCCTCACCTACCGCCTCAAGGAATATCGCGAACAAGGCTACCCTGTTAATCAAGAGTGAAAAGAGCAATCGTCCTTTTACTCGGCTCCAGAAGCTCATTTTTTGATTGACATAGTACCAATACACGCGTATACTGATATGTAGTTAGCGTGGATGCAAATGCCATGATAGCTAACACTGCACAAAAAGACGGCTGCAACACTTAAAAGAGGAAATAGCTATGTTCAGTCTCTTGAAAGTTGCTGCAATAGCTTTATTCGTATTGAGCCAGTGGTATTTGTCCAAATTTCTCTTAAATACCATAACTGGCGTCCCTGAAACAGAAGAAGATGAAGACGTCCCCATACAGTTTGCAAACCGTGTATACATCAAGTTGCATATAGTGCTCGCCCTAGGTGTTGTATTGCTCGCCATAGTCAAAAGAGACTCGCAACTTTTGGCATACTTCATCGTAGCAGCATTTGCAATCTTCATGCTTTCTTCTCTCATCGCGGTGCTAGGTATGTTGACATGTTTCACGCTTCAGTATTTTTATCCGGACAAAAAGTTTCCTGAAAAGATTGGCAAAGGCAGCATCACTATAGTCTTGCCTTCGCTGAAGTTTTTTTTCCCCGGTTGTGCCGTTGTTTATTTTTCATATATGTTCTATTCATTCCTCGTTCAAATGCTCTAGATCCTTCAGTCTCAGCTAGGGTAAACCAAAGCTCGAGCGCTCTTTTATCAAGCCTCACTTTTTATCCCGTTATCGTGTTTCATGAGCGCGCCACCTCCTAAGATTGCATGGATCTTTAACCCTTGAATCTGTGCCAACACGCTGTTTCTCTTCGATGCCGCCCATGATATAGTACGCTTAAATCCACCCTTTTATAGGGGCTCATTTTCCTTTTACCGCTCGAATATGATAAAAGAGACTGTAGGTTTAGGAGAACAACGATGATCGCAACTGCAAAAAAATCCTATCAACCGGGTGATCCCCGGTTGATCATGCGTTGGGCAAGGAGCTATGCAAAAAGCAGAACTATCTCCTTTCTCGTGCAATGGGTGTTTATTATGGTCATGGTAATCTGTATCGGCATTGCCGCCAGCCTGACCCACACCGCTCACCAGCAGGGGAAAATCGCCACCTTTTACCTATCCGTTATGGCCATGGTATTTGCTGCTGCCGCGCTGGTTTGGTTTTCCATATCCCGTTGGAGCAGCGAGTTAATCTATAACATCACGAACTGGCTGTATGGCCGCGAAGGCTACGCCTCTTATTCCGGAAGCGGGCAAGACGGCCCCATGCCCGTTTGGCTGACCGGGCTCGGCGGCGGACTTTTGGTGTATCACCTTGTAGGAGCCTTATTAATCAGTTTTAATTATGTGAGCATAAGGCACATGCAGCCTTGGTCCGCGGCGTACATGACACCCTACCTCATTCTCATGGTTCTTTATCAACGTTTGGGATTTTGGGCGTGGATCTGGCCCCTCTTATATGGGCTCCATGGTATCGCCCTATTCTTTGGCGCTCCCATTCGCTTTAGCGGAGAATTAGAGCTGCTCAATATAGTCGTTCCCATTTTCGGATACGGCTTGATCGCCATTTTGACCGGTCACCTTTATAGTCGTTATGCGCTCTGGAAATTAAAAACCCTGACCCGCGGCGCTATTCCCCAATATGATGATATGACAACTTCCGATGCGGAAGAAGATCAACCTGAAGATACGGATTCTATTCATGAGTGATTTGGATCGCACCATACATGAACCCGCCCGACTCCGTATCCTTACGTTGCTGTCCGGTTTAGATGAAGCTGACTTTAATTTCCTGCTCAACACGCTGGATCTTACCAAAGGCAATCTCTCATCACACATGGACAAGCTGGAAAAAGCCGGTTACGTGTCGGTAACGAAATCCTTCAACGGCCGTATCCCCCACACCGAGTTCCGTATTACTGCAGGAGGGAGGGAGGCACTCGAAAAATACTGGGAAGGCTTGGACTCTATCCGCGCCATGCACGACACCAAGGAATAAGTGTCACTCGGACGACTCTTCTTGAGAGCGCAGCGCCAACATCTGTTCCAGTGTCTTTTCGGTACGGAAAACTTGTGCTTGGAGGCTGGCGATCAGTGTTCCTGATTCGTTTACCACTTCCATGAGATAGCCCGCCACCCGATTCCCCAGATATTGCTCGCGTGCTGTGGCGGTAAGGGTACCCGAACGTACGCCCTTGAAAAAAGAAATGGACCCGTTGATCGCAGTGGCTGCCCGCCCGTGAGAATTGGAGGCTACGGCAAAACAGAAATCAGCCAAGGCAAATAAAGCGCCGCCATGAACGACGCCCATACCGTTCATGTGCATTTTTTGAATAGGCATAGACACGACGGCATAACCGGGCTTAACCTCTTCGATTTTTATGCCCAGTGTTGCCGCCAACTGATCCCCTTTGAAATATTCCACCAAGGTACTATCCATCGAACAAGTCCTTTCTGTGTGCAGTGGCTGCGGCGCGACAGGGCGCGAAAGACGGTCTTCCTCTTCTCGGCATTTCAAAACGGCACCCGTTAAGACAGGCTTCACAAAATAAAAGCTAATCCACTATAAGGTGATCATATCCAGTGCCGCCTGATGCAATGCCCCGTTGGTCACAAGAACTCCCTTCTTATTATCGAAAACGTGCAAGGGCGAGCCGTCGAGACGTGTTGCCAGTGCTCCCGCCTCTTCGGCGATGAGCTGGGCAGCCGCATAATCCCAAGGGTGAAGAGACATGTGTAAATAGCCATCCACATCCCCCGATGCTACCTGACAAATACCGACAGCGGCGGAGCCCAAACAACGGATCCGCCCGGCTTTCTTTAAAATGGCAGGTCCTTGTTTTAAAAGATTGCGGCGGTCGATCATGCCGTCAAAATCAACTTCAAAACAGGCCTTGTCCATGGATTGCACTTTTGAGACTGCCAAGCGCCGTGCATCACACCACGCCCCTTTTCCGAGAGCAGCATGAAAAATAGCGTTTTTCAAGGGCAATCCCACGCCCGCCGCCGTGGCAACGCCCCCTTCCATGAAGGCGATGCTGATTGCAAAAACAGGATTGAATCCACGAATAAAATTATAGGTGCCGTCAATGGGATCAATCACCCATATCCGCCCTTTGGTACGCTCCGGCGTTTTATCTAAATTATTTTCTTCCGCCACAATCAGGTCATCGGGAAATTTTTCTTGGACAGCGTCGATGAAGCGCTTTTGAATTGTTAAATCCACTTCAGTAAGCAAATTATTGGGGTCATTGGCTTTATCCGTTACGATTACGAGATGTTTTTCCCGATGTTTTTCCACTACATAATTGGAATTAGTGCGAATAAAGTCTTTGATGAAGTTAAGTTCGTACATTCCACCACTCTTTTTTTGGGTCATATCAATTCGAAACGGAGAAAGGAGAAGGCAATTCCCTTCGATACTTTCAAATCACAATGTAAATGAAGTGTATCAATTTGTTGAATTTAATGCAACTTCCCCTTGTAATTACGAGACAAAATTACGTATTTTTAGAAAGGCTCGTCATGGAAAATCCCTATCTCCAAAAAGAAGAAAAACGCCGTTGTTTGCCTCCAAGGCAATCAAGGTATATACTATGAGCAGACATTTGGGTAATGGGGTTTTCGGTTCGAAGGGCCAAAGCCTTTTATAGGTGTTCACAAATCGGCACAAAAGGAGTGTATTATGGGTGAATACTGGCATGATGGAGGTTGTTCCTTTCATCCGGCGAGCGGTCCGGATTATTTACCTTTGGAACAACTGAGACAACTGCAGTTACATCGTTTTCAAGCCGTGGTTAAACGTTCTTACGACCACGTTTCTTTGTTTCGTGAACGTATGCAAAAACGAGGCATGAGTCCCGAAGATTTCCGCAGCCTTGACGATGCGAAAGACTTGCCTTTTACCGTTAAATCGGACTTGCGCGATACCTATCCCTTCGGTTTATTTGCCAGTCCCATGAGCGACATTGTACGCCTCCACGCTTCAAGCGGTACCACGGGAAAACCCATTGTGGTCGCATACACGCAAGAAGACTTACGGGTTTGGTCCAACGTGATGGTACGTTCTTTTGCCGCCTGCGGACTGGACCGAAGCGACGTCATCCAAAATGCCTATGGCTACGGATTGTTCACCGGAGGACTCGGTGCTCATTACGGCGCGGAAGCACTCGGCGCAACGGCCATTCCCATTTCCGGCGGCAATACAGACCGTCAAATCATGCTCATGAAAGATTTCCGTGCCACTGCCATTTGCTGCACGCCCAGTTATTTTTTACGTATTCTTGAACGTGCTCCCGAACTGGGCGTAGATATTCGTGCACTGCCGATTAAAGCCGGCGTATTCGGCGCCGAGCCCTGGACCGAAGAGATGCGCAAACGTATTGAGCCGGAAGCCCATATTAAGGCTTATGATATTTACGGTCTTTCTGAAATCATCGGGCCGGGCGTGGCAAATGAATGTCAAGTTCAAGAAGGGCTGCACATTTTTGAAGACCATTTTTATCCGGAAATCATTGATCCGGAAACGCTGCTGCCTGTTCCCGACGGAACAGAAGGTGAGCTGGTGTTGACTACTTTAAGCAAACAAGCCATGCCTATGATTCGATACCGAACCCGTGACATCACCTCGTTAGAAACTGAATGCTGCCCTTGCGGCAGGACGATCCGCCGAATGCGCCGCATTTCCAGACGGAGTGATGACATGTTTATCATTCGCGGCATTAACGTCTATCCATCCCAAATTGAAACAGCGCTTCTCGCTGTGGAAGGCACTTCTCCCCACTATCAGATCGTGTTGACCAATGACGGGACCATGGACGATGTGGAAGTACATGTGGAGGTTACGCCGGAAGTATTCGGTGATACGATACGCACGATGGAAACGCTTCAAAAACGGCTTGCCGCTTCCATCGAACGCATTATTAATATCAGGGTTAAACTGCGCTTGGTGGAACCGAACTCTATACAACGGAGTGAAGGCAAAGCGAAGCGGGTTTTGGATATGCGGAAATCATAAGCAACCCCTTTCATTGCGTCTAACAAAACGGTACATACCGGTACGGCCGTTTCTTGATACTCTTTGTCTGTACCGGGTAAAAGAAAAGGAATACGTGAGATGAAAATACAGCAATTGTCCATGTTCCTAGAAAATAAACCGGGACACTTGAGTGAGCCATGTCGTTTACTCGCTGAAGCGGGTATTAACATCTTGACCTTGTCGGTGGCGGATACGCAGCAATTCGGAATTCTGCGGCTCATCGTGCGCGATTGGGAAAAAGCCAAGCAGGTATTGGAAAGTGCCGGCGGCGTCGTGAACGTTACAGAAGTGGTTGCCACAGAAGTAGAAGATCGGCCCGGCGGGCTCATAAAAATTCTTGATATTATCGAAAACGCCGGATTGAACATCGAATATATGTATGCCTTCACTTTCCGTTGTGATGACAAGGCGGTCATCGTCTTTCGTTTCGATAACCCTGATCAAGCCATTGCAGCACTTCAGGCTCAAAATATCAATGTTGTTAACGGTGTGGAACTTTATGACCGAAGCCATTAACAGCCTATTCTGAGCTTGTCGATGCGTGTTTATATATCATCTTAAGAATCAATACCGGGTATCGTTCTATCTCAACATATCCTACTTCTCATGAAGGCGATCATCTACCCCTTCTCAAAAAGGTCTATTCCATGAATGATTTTGTTGTGGACAACCAAATCTTAGATCGTGAAGAACAACTGTCGCGCGAAGAAATGGACGCACTGCAACTGGTACGTCTTCGTGAAACAGTGGCACGGGCCATGAAAGTTCCTTTTTATAAAAATATTTTCAAGCGCGACGGCATTACTCCGGAAAGTATCAAAAGCTTAGATGATTTAAAGCGGCTGCCCTTCACCACTAAAGAGGACATGCGTGATTATTATCCTTTGGGCTTGTGCGCCGTAGATCGCAGCGAACTTGCCCGTATTCACGGTTCTTCCGGAACTACCGGTAAGCCAACCTTTGTGGGGTACACGCAAAAGGATTTGGCGATGTGGGCGCAGATGTGCGCGCGCTTCCTTTATGCCGGCGGATTACGTTCCTGCCACACCGTCCAAGTTTCTTTTGGTTACGGGCTCTTTACCGGAGGCTTTGGACTGCATTACGGCATTGAAAAAATCGGCGCATCCATCATCCCCGTATCTTCGGGAAATACGGCGCGTCAAATCCATATTCTTCAAGACCTTCAGGCCGACGCCTTGATCAGCACGCCCAGTTACGCCCTTAATATTGCGGAAGTGGCGCGCTCCATGGATATTGATCCTCGGAGCCTTTCCCTGCGCTTTGCCCATTTCGGCGGCGAAATGTGGACTGAAGATATGCGCCACAAAATAGAAGCTGAAATGGATCTTTACGCCTTCAACAACTACGGTCTTTCCGAAATCATCGGGCCCGGGGTGAGCGGCGAATGCGCAGCACGGACAGGCATGCATATCCAAGAGGATCATTTTTTGGTCGAGTGTCTTCACCCTGATACGCTGGATCCTGTCATGGACTTCGAATACGGAGAGCTGGTCATCACAGCGCTGACTCGCGAGGCGATGCCCATGATCCGTTATCGTACCCGCGATATTGCCACACTAGACGCAGCGCCCTGTATTTGCGGACGCACCACGCGGCGCATGTCCCGTGTAATCGGCCGTTCTGATGATATGCTCATTATCCGCGGCGTCAATGTATTTCCCTCCCAAATTGAAGAAGCCCTATTTAAAATGGAAGGACTGTCTCCCCATTATCTTATTGAAGTATCGCGCCCGGGAACCTTAGACGAAGTAACCGTTAAAGTGGAATTGTGTCCCGATGTCTTCTCCGACAAAATGAGTGATATGCAGCTGCTCCGCGATCAGATCGTACGGAGAATACAGGCAACCACGAATATACATACCCGTGTCGAATTGGTTGGTCCCCAGACGCTGGAACGTTCTACGGGCAAAGCGGTGCGCGTCGTGGATCTGCGGGGCAGACAAGGATAAGGCACACCCACCACCTGGATTATTCGTGGCGCAGTGCGTCCACCGGATCCATGTTCGCTGCGCGTAAGGCGGGATAAATACCAAAGACAATCCCAACGAAGCAGGAGATGGAAAAGGCGAGCATAGGCGCCCATGGCGTGACAATGGTCATCATGTGTGCGAAATAACTGATCCCCAAAGGAATGGTAACGCCGATAATCACGCCGATGAGTCCGCCTGTTCCCGACAAGATAACAGTCTCAATCAAGAACTGGATGATAATGTCGCGCTTCTTGGCTCCCAAGGCGCGGCGTATACCGATTTCTCGGGTGCGCTCAGTCACGCTGGCAAGCATAATATTCATAATGCCGATACCGCCGACTAAAAGAGAAATGGCGGCGATGGCGCCCAGCACCGTATTAAATATTTGCTTGGTTCGTTCTGCCTGCCGCAGCAGTTCCAAAGGAACGACCATCTCATAATCACGGGTGCGCCGTTGACTAGACAGAATACTGTCTATGACCAAAGCCGTTTCTTCCACGTCTTCAAGGCGGGCAACCTGCACAATCGCTTCATGAAGTTCCACCCGTTCCGCTTCAAAGGTACCTTGGCTTTGACGAACCAAGGTTTCACCAAAGCGATTCTTCGCCGCTGTCAAGGGGATGTATACCCGTGGCGCGTATCCGTTGCCGCTGCCGTTTTTCGCATTGTCCCCTTCTTGATTATTTCCCGAGGCGCCGGCGGAAACAGAGGCTTCCGATTCTACGACACCAATCACTTTGTAATAATCGGAGCCAATGCGCACGTTGTGGTTGATCGGTGTGGAAAGCGGGAAAAGGCGATCAGCCACCGAGGTGCCGATTACGCATACATTTTCATAGCCGTCAAATTCAATGTCCGTAAAAAAACGCCCTTCCGTGATCGCCAGTTTACGTATATCAAGATACCACGGCACGACGCCGATGATCTCAGCATCAACGCGTCTGGTCGCATTCCACACATGATTTCTGATGATCCGCCCCGGCGCAAGGACCCGCACACTCGGGATCGTGTCTTGGATACGCTTGATATCATCATACCGTAATCCATATTCAGAGATACGGCTTTGTTCTGTGCTGATACGTTCCGTTTCTGTTGGCTTGATACTTTTGAGAATAATGTTTTGGCTGCCCAAACGGCGGATCTGTTCTTGTGCCTCATAGCCCGCGCCTTCTCCCACAGCAAGCATAGCAACGACGGAGCACACGCCAAAGACGATACCCAACATGGTAAGCATCGAACGCATACGATGGAGCCAGAGCGTTTTAAAGCCCAAGATGATGGCACGGCGCATTTTTCCCAATGCGAAAAGGGAGCGTAGGCTTTTTAGTCTAGTGGTGGACATTGCGCACATCCTCCTCCAGACAACCATCACGTAAGCGCACAATACGATCTGCACGCAATCCAATATCAGGATCGTGGGTTACCATGATAATGGTCTTTCCATTTCGGCGCAGTTCATCAAAGAGTTCTAATATTTCTACGCCTGAAGCAGAATCCAGATTTCCCGTCGGTTCATCTGCCAGCAATAAAATTGGGTCATTGACCAAAGCACGGGCAATGCCGACGCGCTGCTGCTGTCCCCCGGACAGCTCCATAGGCTTATGATGAATCCGCTGTCCCAAGCCCACACGTTCCGCCAATTTTAAAGCGATGCTGCGGCTTTCATGGGCATTTCTGCCCTGATAATAAAGGGGCACTTGAATATTTTCCAGCACATTCAGTTGTTGGATAAGGTTGTAGGATTGGAAAATAAAGCCGAGACGCGCTCCCCGTATCTCGGACAAAGCATCATCATTGAGTGTAGAAACATCCTGTCCGCCAAGGCTATACATCCCTTGTGAAGGGCGGTCAAGACAACCGCGCACGTTCAGCAAGGTCGATTTCCCGCAGCCACTGGGGCCCATAATGGCGACATATTCACCCTCATCAATTTCCAGATTGAGATCATGCAGGGCGTGCAGAATCGTATCCCCCATTCGATAGGTTTTCGTGACGCCCTGCAATGTAACAATATTTCGCGCCATTATACGGTACCGCTCTCAGCAGCAGGCGCCGCCTCTCTTCTGCCTCGACCGCCGCCGCCTCTTCCTTCGCCGCCGCCGCCGTCACCACCGCCGCCTTCAGGAGGCGCCGGTGACACGCCCGGGGCTTCGGACTTTTCTTGGTTATTGCGGCCGTTTTTTCCGTTTTCCGAAGCTTCTCCCGAACGCTTAGGCGCACGGAGCAATACCTGTTCACCGGGCTCAAGACCTTCGGTAACTTCAATAAAAGAAATATTGTATTCTCCCGTTTGTACAACACGTTGCTCGGTGCCCAAGATAGTGGCAACATAACATACCATTTTACCATCGACCATTTGCACGGCATTCACCGGAACCTGCAGGGCATTGTCGATGGTGGCAATAATAATTTCTGCTTCTGCACTCATCCCCGGTTTGAGCCAGTCCACCTCATCATCAATATGGATGATCGTGCTGTACACTTTTAAGTCGGGACTCAGCCACCGGTTTTGTGAATCGGGCAGCACGCCGATACGATGGATCACGCCGGTCAGTTGTTGATTCGGATAGGCATCAACTTTGATGCGAGCCCGCTGTCCCGGCTTAACTTTTGTCACAAAGGACTCATGCACTTGAACGCGCATCGCCATAACGGAGGTGTCGGGAATCGTCAGCAAGACCTGCCGTTCACGAACGGATGCGCCCTCTTCGATAGGATCTGCGCGGAACCCGCGTTCCCCTGTGCCATAAACGACCAAACCCGGACGCGGCGCACGAATGGTACACTTTTCAATTTGAGTCGTCAATTCCTCTCTTTTCCGTGCTTGCAATTCATGGCGCGCTTCAGCGGAATTCTTCTTGGCAAGACTTTGTGCAATTTTTGAATTGGCAAGCTTCTGAGCACGCACGAGTTTACGCAGCGATTCTTCATAATCAGAAAGCAACTGCTGCGCCATTTTCGGGAACTCATATTTAATGTATAAGTCACGGTTCGTGTCAGCCGATTGACGGGCGATAAGTCGGCGATTGTATCCGCTTTCTTCGGTGTCCAATTGGGTCTTCATTACGAATTCCCGTTCGTAAAGCCGCTTGGTACCTTCCAGTTTATTTTCCGCCAAACCGAGATCTTGATTCGCCAATTCCAGATCGTCTTCGAGTTGTCTAAACTTTTGGCGTGCTTCGCCGTCTCCTAATTTCTCAGGATCGGCGTACTGTCCGAAATCAATAGAGACCACATCTTTTACCGCTTCTGCTGCTTTCTCTTCAGTAGCCACAAGTCCCAATTCATCGAGCAGCTTTTCGCACAGTCCAACGCCCAGATATTTTTCCGAATCCATTCGTGAAAAGTGTACGGCTAATTCCGCCGTTTTTATGTCACTTTCATTTTGATTTTCTTGGATGGCGTACTCTTCACTCGCTTCTGTAAATGCGGCGAGTGAGCTTTGGTAATCCAGCTCCTGCGTTAATTGACGATCCACCAAATCTTTGGAATCGAGCTCAATCAGAATTAATCCCTGCTCCACATCTTGCGGTGTGATTAAATAGCCCTCATCGATGAGCGTCAGTATTCGTGTGGTTCCCTGCACTTCCGATTGGATTTGCAAGGAGTCTTTCGCCTCAATGCTGCCCCCTTCCAAAACAGTGATCTCCATGGGCCCGGCAAAGGCGGTGAAGGTAGCGCCAACAGCAAGGTTGTGGGATCGTTCTCCAAAATAGCCGCTGATGGCAAGGACAACAACAAGAATGATACCGATGAGGCTAAGCCACAGGATCATTTTTTTTCGAATAAATCCGATGCGGGAGGCTGCGTGAAACGTGTGGTTTTTTCGTGTCATAGTATAATCATGCCGCCTTAAAGGCAGACATCCTTTCTTCTCACCCCACCGTTATGACTCCCTCAGAAGGGAAAAATGTTTCACAATATAGCGGATAATCAGCATGCAGAAAATTGCGGATTAAAAATAGTACGGCCTGATAGAATGGAGCGTGTATTTAAGGTGTGAAGGAATGAATACGGCGATGGAGATGAAGCACTATAATTCTTCATTAAAATGTATCGGTGCTTCAATCGCTTCGGCACCGGCTTCGACACGGCTTTTCCAAGAATCAGCAATGGGTTGAATAATCGTGGTGTAGGCGAGCCAGCCTAATAACAGGAAGGCGCAGACGGTTCCCCAGTTGATGAGTTCATTGAGCCGCCGCGAACGCGCCATGTCCACAGCCTTGGATTTGTTGAAACCTTCGCCGCGTTGGAAGGGACTGTTGACTTTTAAATTGCTGTCACAAAGGAGATACTTATCACAGAAGGGTTCGGGATCAAGATTTAAAAAACTACAGTAACTACGTAAAAAGCCCAAGGCATAGGCACGCCCCGGCGACTTGTCTATACGCCCGGATTCGAAGGCCTCGATATATTCAATGGGAACGTGGATCTCTTGCGATACTTGTTGCAAACTACACCCAAGCAGTTCCCGTTGCTCTTTCAAGACCGCGCCAGGAAAGAGTAGCTTTTTCATGTACCTTATTCCTTCATCGTTGTTGCCACGAGTATTTCACGAGCTTTGCTGCCCGTATGGGGCCCCACGATGCCTTTTAACTCCATCATATCTATCAAACGTGCAGCCCTAGTATACCCTACTCGCAACCTTCTTTGCACCATTGATATCGATGCCTGCCCTGTATCTAAAACGACGCGTATGGCATCTTCCAATAGCGGGTCTTCGTCTTGCTCCAAATCTTCTAAAGGATCTTTATTTTTCCCAAAGTTTTGTATTTCATCCCGGTATTGCGGCGGCGCTTGTTGTTTAAGATAATTGATCAAATCTGTCATCTCATCGTCGCTTACGAAAGCGCCTTGGATACGCACGGGTTTAGATTGACCTTTAGGCAAATACAGCATATCGCCCATGCCGATCAGGCGTTCAGCACCTATTTCATCCAGAATACACCGGGAATCCACGCGCGAAGAAACTTGAAAAGAAATTCGCGCAGGGAAATTGGCTTTAATTACCCCCGTAAGCACATCTACCGAGGGACGTTGTGTGGCAATTATAAGATGGATACCCACGGCGCGGGCAAGTTGGGCAAGGCGCATAATCGCCTCTTCAACATCACCGCGCGCGAGAATCATCAAGTCCGCCAACTCGTCTATTATACACACAATATAGGGTAATTTTCGAACTACATGGAAGGATTGGGGAGCCGAATGCTCTGAAGAGCCCTCCATCTCTATTTCGCCGTTTTCAACACTGTCATTGTAAACTTCAATATTACGTACGCCCAAGTCCGTGAAAAGATGATAACGCTCTTCCATTTCAGTGATGAGCCATTGCAAAGAGGTCGCCGCTTTTTTAGGATCCGTCACGACCGGCGTGATCAAATGCGGAATGTCATTGAAAATTGACAACTCAACCATTTTCGGATCCACAAGCATCAATTGCAATTCATCGGGGGTGTGTTGATATAAAAGACTTGCCAACAGGGCTTTAATACAAATGGTTTTACCCGCGCCCGTAGCCCCCGCCACCAGTAAATGGGGCATTTGTGTCAGATCAGCAATGCACACCTCACCGGCAATATCTTTGCCCAAGGCTAAATTTAAACCGGTACTGCGTTTATTAAAGGCTTTGTGTTCCAAAAGTTCGCGAATGACGACGGGATCCCGCTCGTCATTGGAAATTTCAATACCGACACGGCCTTTTCCCGGTATGGGCGCTTCGACACGCACCCCTTTGGCTTTCAAAGCGAGGGCAATATTATCGATGAGCTTCGTAAAGCGGTTTACCAAGGTGCCCGGTGCCGGCTCCAGCTCAAAACGGGTTACCGTCGGCCCTCGGCTTACATGGGTTACCTTGGCTTCAGTATTAAAGGTGGCGAGACAGGCTTCAAGTTTTGTCGCCAAATTACCCAATTTCTCATGGAGATTTGGGATAATTTTTCGCGTACCATGTTTAAATAGATCCAGCGCCGGCGGCGTATAGCGGGCAGGATAGCTGTTCGTTTCCGCCAACGCTGCTCCCGCCTCTTTTTTTCTGCGCAGACGTGTAAATCCTGCGGGACCTTCCTTTTGACCCGTGCTCACAGCCGCACCCTTATGCAGACCGGCATTCCGGAGGGCAGCGCTCGTTTCCTCGCTTTTTTTTCCTGCCGCGGACGCTTCTACTTCATCGCCGCCTGTAGAATAAAGAAGCCCGCCCGTCTCTTCTGTAAGGGCTTCTTCATCTCCCATCCCCAATGTTTCATCGAGAGCAGCGCCGTCATCAGCAGAAAAATCCAGATCAGGAATTTCACCAAAAGGACTGTCCTCTGTGGAGAAATCGCTGTCGCTCTCTTCCGTCTCCGACTCTGTTTCTTCAAAATCATCGGGAGTGTAGGTCTCAATGATGGGCGCTTGGGAGGGAACATCCTCCTGATCTATCAACTCAGGCGCGGCTGTGGACTGCGCCGGAGCGGCGGGCACTTCTGTTTCTGAATCAAAGACTTCTTCTTGGAAGTCCTCTTCCAAAATCTGCGCGTACTTTCCTTTAGGATTGTCCTTCATCTCAACGGTAACCGTTTCCACCGTAATTTGCGGCAGCAGAAAACGCAGCACTTTACGGGTTCTTCGAAACCATTTTTGGGGAGGTTCCGGCGGAAAAGCGCCTTCGGGAATCTGTTCACAAAAATCTGTAATAGGAGTCAATGCGTCGTCCTGCGCCTTAGCTGATTTCAATCCGCTAATCTTTAGCAAGCCTTTCCAAATCAGGGAAAGAAAAAGCATGCCGCTTTTTGCGATGATACGGAAAGAAGTACCCGTAACAGTAGAAAATATGGTTCCGAGACCTCCCGTGGAAAGGAAAAAGCCTATCAGTACCAAGGCACTCCACATGAAAACGAAGAGCCAAAAATTTTGATCTGTAACATGTTATGTGAAAAAGGAACCAAAAGCGCCGCCCACGCGATCCCCTGCCGCATTACTAAAAGGGATCATCTCGATGAAACTGGCGCCACTGATAACACATAAACTGAGCCCCAAAAACCGAAGCAAAATAAAACCGAAAGGCCTGTTTGCAATGAGTCTCAATGCCCATAAAAAAGTAATGGCATAGATGATGTGGGACGCATCTCCAAAAAAGATGACTAGAAGACCTGCGATTGTCGCCCCGACGGGTCCCAACCAATTTACAGCAGGCTCAACGCCGATCATGGTGTTATCAGCGTTTTGTTGGGAATAATCATAATCAGACAGCAACGCAAAAAAAAGCGCAAGGCTGACAACGAGTAAGATAACTCCCCACAAAAACCGTTTGACTTTTAGACTGACTATTCCATCTTCATCCACTGTCAAATTCTCCCGTGGCTGCGGCTAAATCATCAGACTCATTCTAGCAGATGCCATGGAGAATTGCAACTAAATGTTGTGGGTGGTGCTGCACACAATCCCTACATATTGCGCTTGTGACTCTAAACGCGTGTAATAAACAGGCTTAGCCCTTACGGCAGCGGGCAAAGAATTTCGGGCTCAAAAGAGAGCAGGCAGCCGATAATCAATCCAATTGCTGATGCTTTTCATTGATCGCCGCTGCCAAGGCATCAAGATGCGCCAACGCTTCTTTTCTGGGCACTCCTTTGCACATGACCGAGTCAAGCACTTCTACCTTAAGATTGGGGATGAGCGCAGCAATCTGTTCAATTGCTTTCGTCCCCCATCCATAAGACCCGATAATGGCGGCATAGCGCAGCTTTGGCTTCAGCATGTTGGCAAGGTGGGTGGCCGCGTAAACATTGGGATGGGGTCCAAAATGAACGGTGGGCGTGCCGATAACGATCGTTGCTGCATCCACCAGTGCCATGGCAAGATTACCTATGTCGGTAACGGTCAAGTCAAAAGGTTGGACTTCAATACCGTATTCAGCCAGAATGGAAACCAAATAGTTGACCATGATTTCCGTGCTGCCGTGCATCGAAATATAGGGGATAACCACTTTGTTGGCGACAGCGTCAGAAATCCATTCTTTGTACGCATTTAGAATCAGGTCGGGATTGTCATACAAGGGACCATGACTGGGCGCGATACAGTTGTAATCATAGGCGCTCAATTTGGTGAGATGGGTGGCAATGATTTTTCGGAAAGGCATCATGATTTCTGCATAGTAACGTTTTGCCGCCACCACCACATAGGGATCGTCACCGGCATACAAGCGTGAAGTGGCGAGATGAGAACCGAAAAGGTCACAGGAGAATAAAATCTTATCCTCAGGCAGATAGGTGCACATTGTTTCCGGCCAATGTACCCAAGGTGTATGAATAAACTTGAGTGTTCGATCGCCTAGAGAAAGTTCTTCTCCGTCAGCAACGGTTCGGATACGTTCTTCGGAAATGTCCAGATGATCCAAGAGCAAGTCTTTCGCTTTGGGCGTACACAATAAAATGGCATTGGGATATTTGTTTAAAACTTCCGGTATCACGCCCGCATGATCCTGTTCGGCGTGCTGTGATATGAAATAATCAACTTGTTCAACAGGTTCAAGCTGGCGCATCAGCACCGAAGCCATCGGCGGATCGACGGCATCAATTAAAACGGTTTTCTCGGATCCCTTGACAAGATAGGCGTTATAGCTGGTGCCATCGGGCAAAGGAATCAGCGAGTCAAAAAGCCGGCGGTTCCAATCCACAGCCCCTATCAAACTTACACGATCACAGATCTGTCGCGATTTCATATTTACGTTCCTTTCTTCGTATAGCGTCGTATACTCTTCTCTTTTTTAAAGCCTAAGATCACCCTTTACTGTGAAAGCACAGGCAGGATTTGCACATACTCGAACAATACGCAATAAATCCTTTTCATTGAGTGTTCTGCTTTTATGGCGTGTTAAATAACACTAAAGTTTGAATTTTACCCTCAATAAACGTTAAAGTAAAAGGGTAGAAACAACTGTCAATAAGGAATGATATCATATGGAGTCTTTACGTTGCCCACATTGCAACGAAATCGTTCAGCATAAAGACGGAATGCCGAAAGAGATCATCACTGTTTTCGCGTGCCGCCACTGTGAAGAACTGTCCGTACTGTTTCGCGACAAAATCATTCCCTTAAAAAGGCAGGTCCTCGAACATGGTACCCTGGATGAAAAGAAAGAACATCTGGCAGAGGTGATCGCCGCTTTCCTTGAGTCAGGGTCTATTTCCTTTCCGCCCGCAGGCGGACGACCTACCATCCCTCCCTCCATAAAACGTATACTGGAGAATAAATATCACAAGCGCTTACCAAGAACGCCAATTTCAGATCAAGAGATGGATCAGTTTATAAAAATCGATCTGGAGTGTTTGGATAATCCTGATTATTTCAGACGTATCTTTGGTTCTAAGAACTAAACTTTCTTGTCGAAATAAATCGTTGCGCTTCGATCTTCAGCCGTACCTGCCGTGTATTCATGCCCCGGGATAAGGGATTGCTTCGCGAAATCTTGGTTGCTCAGTCCCTGTGTTTTTATGCTGATGTGATCGTCATAAACAGAGACCACCCTAAACTCACTGGGATACTCCGGCAAAGCAGCGGTGCATACGTACATCACCTCCCCGTATTCCATAATCGCATTGGTATGGGCATGCCCGGAAAACACAATTTTGACCTGGTGATGACGCTTTAAAAGGCTCACCAACATATCACCATTTTCTAAGGCGCCGGCGAATTTATAATCAGGTTGGCTGAAGCGTTCTTCCAAAGAAAAAACAGGGTAATGGGTGACCACGCAAACAGGTTCCTTGGGAAAGGCAGACAATACACTTTCAAGCCAGACAAATTGTTCGGGCGGCAGTGCCCAACGCGGCGGCGCCTCCTGCTCATCCTCTTGTCCTTCATCCTGTATTTCTTTAAAAGGCATCATGGATCCGTCACGCCAAAGCCACCAAGGATCCAACACACAAAAGCGAAGATTTTTATGAAGAAAACTGTAGACGGTGTTGCTCGTCGGCAAACGATGGGCGTAGGCTTCTAAAAACCAGCCTCGGGATTCCGGACTGAAAAAATCATGATTGCCTCCCGCCGGATAGTAGGGCCGCCCGAGGGTGTCCAGCATATTCCGTGCGTGAAATACGGCTTCCCGCGTGTTGTGACTGACAATGTCCCCCGTAACCAATAAAAAATCGGGGTTGAGCGTTTTCAAATCTCGTTTCAGACACGCCATGATGTCCGGCATCATGGAGCACAGAAAACGATTGTTCCAAATCCCATTCTGTTCACTTGCCAAATGCGTATCTGTTAATTGAATAAATCGCCACATAGCCGCGAGCCGTTTCGTATGGATACTTCATTCACACAGGGTAAATACTTGAACAGTACAAATGTTTTTTCAATTGTCCTTCACCCTACACCTTGATTGTACCCTATCGACAAGGCATCGCGTCAATCTTAATCGGCGGTTCAAAAAAATTAGGACGGAACCCTATAAAAAATAATGCCCCCGCTAAGGAACGTATACGGAAACACTATTTTTTCTTTCTTAACAACAGGCTGGTACCAACGAAACTTGATCCTACCCAAGGAAATAGGTCAACAGCAAAAAAACTGCTGTACTTATACGGTTATCTTGTCTGCATTTCCCGCGGTCTTAATCACGTCTGCCGTCTCGGAGATTTCTTCTTGTACCGGAGCAGCGGAATCAAAAACATAGGGAAGAGAGTCGGGGTATGTGCACAGAGACTCGAATTCTCATCATTCTCGTAGAACCATCATAAAATGCGGCCGCAGGAAGGGGATCCCGCGGCCGCCGCATTATTCGATTTCAACAAAGATTCTCAGCTTATTTTGTGGAGGGTGTGCCGTACTGACAGGCATCGCTTCCAACTCCCGTGCGCATGCCACAGCCTGCGCCGCGACCCATGCCATAGCCCCTACCGCCGCCGCCCACACCCCTTCCCAGGCCCCTACCACCGCCGCCACGCCCCATGCCATAGCCTCCGCCCGCTCCGCCACCCATGCCTCTGCCTACGCCACGGCCCATGCCGCTCCGTCCACCGGCAGCCCAATTATCACAAATACCGTCACCATCTGCATCTACAAAGTTGTCGTTAATACCGTCGCCGTCAGCGTCGACAAAATTGGGACAAAAGATTCCTCTGCCCCGTCCATCCATTCCACGGCGTTCCTTCCATCGATCACAGATACCGTCCCCGTCGGCATCCACAAAGTTATCGTTAATACCGTCGCCGTCAGCGTCGACAAAATTGGGGCAGTCTACACCACGGCCACGGCCGCCAAGACCCAGCCGCTGCGGTCTTCTATCGATAATGCCGTCTCCGTCCGTGTCTATGCCCACATCAGCATTTCTGAAACGGCCATAGCCGCCGCCGGCGCCCCTGCCGCGTCCCATTCTTTGCCCATAACCGCGACCGGCGCGATTCTGCCAATAATCACAAATACCGTCGCCGTCAGCGTCCACAAAACGATCACAAACACCGTCACCGTCAGCATCTACAAATTGCGGACAATTGTAAGCACGACCTTGACCGCGCACAGCGGGCGCCGTCTCTGTTCGGTCGGTGTCTTTCTTGCCTTCTGCCCAAGCGAACCCGCTTATCACTAGCATTAGGACCAACACAATTTTTAAATGTTTCATAGTCATAACTGACTCCTTTCTTGCCTTACCGGCATCTTAAGTTTTTCTTCTTCTAAGCTTCTGAATAGTAATGAGCAAGATACATGCCATCTCTCTATTCGGCTCTCTTATCGCTGCTGTAATGACAACCACAACCGAAGGTTCAAGCCATTTTACAAGGGGAAAGCCCTTATGACCGTAATTTTCTGCAATAGTGTTTTGTATTTTGAAGCTTTATAGGACGCCGCACTTGCATGAAGCGTCTGCAAAATCCGGAACCCCGTCTATAGGAGGCTGCAAAATTTGCAGGGCACTTCAGTAATTACCCGGAAAGATAATACTCGTGTTAGAATGAACCATTCGTTATTTAGGACATTCAAGAAGCCTTAACAAAAACAGTTCGGCTGTCGAGACAAGCACACCTGAACATAGGTTTATCCGGTGCGCCTGACAAAGCAGCAATCTGTCAGAGGAGTGCCCTACCATGCAACAGGATAAGAAACCGGTTTTAATTCGGCCTATACTTGGCCTGACTATGGGTGATCCCAACGGCATTGGCCCGGAAATATTGGCCAAAGCTTTATCGTCTCGAAACTGGCAAGACTGCTGTCTGCCTCTGGTGATCGGCGATAAGGCGGCTCTGGAAAATGCGGGCAGAACAATACGTTCCATGCCGCCCCTCTACGAGATTACCGACGTCAAAGAAATTGATTTGTCTTCTCCCGCTGTACCCATCATGAATGCAGGCGCTCCCGCTCCCGCAATCCAGCCGGGCGTACTGGATCCGGAAGCGTCGCGCTCAGCGGCAGTGTGGATTGAAAAAGCCGCGCGCCTCGCCATGGCAGGACAAATCCACGGCGTCGTAACCTGTCCGGTCAACAAAGAGGGACTCCTTCGTTCCGGCTCTAAATTTCCCGGCCACACGCCCATGCTTCAATCCATTGCCGGCGTAGAGCATTGCCACATGAGTCTTTTCCATGAACGCCTTCGCATTGTCCATATTTCCGCCCATCTATCCATGGCGGAAGCGGTGGCGGCCGTTAAAAAAGATCTGGTCCTTCAAGCCATTGAAATGGGATATGACACCCTATGCCGATTGGGCTTTCCCCATCCCCGTCTGGTGCTGGCAGGCTTGAATCCCCATGCCGGAGAAGGCGGTGCTTTCGGCCGCGAAGAGATCGATGAAATCCGACCGGCCGCCATGGAAGCCAGAAACCGCGGTATCGATTGTGCAGGACCCCTTGCGCCCGACACCGTATTTAATCGCGCGTATAATGGAGAGTTCGATCTGGTCATCGCTATGTATCATGATCAGGGACATATTCCTTTCAAATTGGTTGCCATGGATGATGGTGTCCATGTGACCTTGGGGCTGCCCTTTATCCGCACCTCACCGGATCACGGAACAGCCTATGATATTGCTGGAACAGGACGAGCCCGAGAAAACAGCCTGTGTGCCGCCATGAACCTGACGGCACAGTGGGCAGCGACGCGGATGAAAGAGAAATAAGAATCTCTATGACATCGCAAAGGCTACAGTTTTTTCTCAATCATGGTACTCCTGTAAACAGAAGTCGTCCCGCCTTTCCGCACAAGGGGAACGTTCTTCTACTGTCCTTGTTGACAGCATATCTTTTATTCTTTCCCCTGACCGTCATGGGCGACAATCAGGGGCGCAGTTTTTCCGTGCTCTCAAAAACCTGGCAAGTGGGGCCCAATCCAAATGACATTGCCATAGCCGATTTAAATGGAGATGGGCTGCCCGACATCATCACAGCTGATCGCGGTGAACTTCACGATCCCCGCGAAGAAAGGCCCGCCAATGATGAATTGTCCATACTCATGGCAGATAAAGCTTTCGAATATACGAGGCGGCATCCCTCACTGAAAGCGGGCAGCGCCCCTTATGCCATTGCCATTGCCAATGTGGACAATTTGAAATGGCCTGATATTATAACGGTCAACTTTCTCGCCTCACGTCAACGGCATATTTCTGTCTTTTTAAATCTCAAAGATGAAGATGTCTTTTCACCCTTCGAGTTTAAAATCCCGGAGACAGGAATGGATTATCTGTGCCATCGCGACGGAGAAGGGATTCCCCTATTCACCGTGCCGGGACTGACTTCCGTCTTAGTCCGCGATTTAAACGGAGATGGGTTACGCGATTTATTGGCTACCGGCTGGAGCAGCGACATTATCTTGTTCATGGCGGGGCATAGCGAAACGATCTTCGCTTCCCCCCAATATATTCCTGTTTCCGGCGGCCCTTGTGCCATGGCCTTATCGGATCTGGACGGAGACGGCATTCCCGACCTCGTCGTAACCCTTTACACGACGGGAGAAATCGCTTTATTTCGCGGAACAGGCAAAGGCGGGTTTATCCCCATGACCCGTTTCAAAACGCGCGGCGAATTGCCGACTACGGTGGTTGTGGAAGACATGAATAACGACGGCAAACCGGACATCGTAACAAGCCACGCCCACACAGACGACTCCATTGTCATCTTTTATGGAGACGGTCCTTTCTCCTACTCTATGTCGCAAGAATTGATGCTTGGAAAAGACCGCAACACCCTCGAACATGAAATACGGGCTATTGCTGTGGCCGACTTAAACGGAAACGGCAGAAAGGATATCGTCGCCGCTTGTCATGCCTCGGGCAATGTGGTGGTGTTATTGAACACGTCGACAGACAGCTCAGCCAGACAGCAATTCCGCACAGAGACCTATGCCTTTAATCCTGGTAAACCACGAACCTTAAAAATCGCCGATTTGGATAATGACGGACATCCCGATATTGCCGTAGCGCTATGGTCCACCAACAGCGTGGCGCTCATGCGTAATCTTCGCTAATGTACCACGACTACCCCGACCGATGAATTGCCCCTTCTTGCGCCTGACAACGTGTTCTGGTTACAATGAGTTCTGGACATAGGGTGTGCTCGCAGCAGCCGACAAAAACCTCTTCCTTCGATTACGAATGTCACAGCAACGCGAAGAAAGAGCCTTTGGATTGCTGGTGCTATGGTTCATCCGATCTATAGTAAACACGCCTTAGACAACAGCAGTATTGGGTCGCGCTCACCGGCGGCTTTACCTTTTGGAATTAAGGAGAAAATCATGCGACAAATGGATCGACGTTTATTTTTACAGTTGACAGGAGCCGGATTACTTGGCTTAAGTGCCAAATCTTTAGCAGCTGCTGATACGACCGCATTCACAAGTATCGCGTACAATGTGCTTGCCTTCATTGGCTTCCCCGAAACCGATGAGAACCGCAGCAAATTAGAAACGGACCGCGATCAGCTTCCAGAAGTAACCGCTAAAGCATTGGCTGAATTTTCCCCAGACCTGATCAACTTGTCTGAAGCACCTTTTGAACCCCTCGTTGAACGTTTCGCCCTCACCTTAAACATGCAGCATGCCTATTTCTCGACAGGTGTCAAAGGATCGCCTAGCTACCCCTGCGGATTTCCCGGCGCTATTGTCACCCGCTTTGACATTGTCGACAGCGAAGACCGACCCAGTGCGGGCGCTGCCCATAGTTCCGCCCTATTCACCAGACATCTGGGTCGTGCAGAACTGAAAACGCCTTGGGGCACGCTGCATGTCATTACCACCCACTTCCACGCCCACAAACAAGACATTCGCATCCAAGAAACGGAAGCGATCATTGCCCTGATTGAGAAACTTCGCAAAACGGGCGAAGTGCTTTTACAAGGCGACTTAAATCATAAACCCGGCGACCCGGAACATAAGCTTTTGCAAGAAGCGGGACTGGTGGACATGAATGCACAACTGGGTATTGGCGATGTGCCGACCTTTAACAGCGTCGATCCTAAATATCAAATTGATTACATTGTTGCTACTCCGGAACTCGCGGAACGGGGACAACGCGCCGAAGTGCTCAACAAAGTGCCCTTTGTTCCCAATCCTGACGACCCCACTTCCTACGCCTTAAGTGATCATATGCCTGTATTGGTTGGCTTCAAATAAAATAGAATGACACAAGATTTTTAAGAATCCTTTTTCATGTAGATCACAGAAAAAAACTTGTGTCTGAATAGGTGACAAGCCGCGTACTCCTAAGAGCAAAGCAGTCGATTTATGACAGAATACGCTTTAAAGAAACTTGGGCGTACTCCTCTTGCCGCGCCATTTTTAATAAAGAAGTAGTCCGATCCGCTTGGCTTGTTCTGTATCTAGTGCGGCAGATTTGTTAAACTCGCTGCCCTGCTCATTCTAAGGGGAGCAAAAGGCATCTCATTCATGCGTGAACGATTGTTGTATAATCTAAATCAAATTCAGGGAAAAATTACGGAGGCAGCAGTCCGCGGCGGGCGTGATGCGTCAACAGTCAAGCTGGTCGCCATAACCAAAACGGTGTCTGTCGATGAAATACAAGTCCTCTATGATTTAGGCTTACGCCACTTTGGAGAGAATCGCTTAGCCTCGGCACAACCAAAAGTTGATGCGCTGCCCAAGGATATCTTCTGGCACTATATAGCGCCTATACAAACACGCAAGGCAGGCGATGTGGTCACCCTATTTTCTGTTGCTGATGCCGTTGACCGCGTGAAAGTTGCAGAGAATCTGCAACGACGCTGTGAACAACACGATAAAAGTTTAGAAATACTGATTGAAGTGAATGTCAGCGGAGAAGCGTCGAAGCATGGCTTCACGGTTGCGGAAGTGCCCGAAGCGCTCAAGGAGATGGGCGCTTTTGATCGCCTGCGGGTCAAAGGCTTGATGACGATGGCTCCCTTTGATGCGCCGGAACAGGTACTTCGTTCTTGTTTTCGCAGCTTGAAGGAATTGACACAATCGTCAGGCTTGCCGGAATGCAGCATGGGAATGAGTAACGATTATGAAATAGCCGTCGAGGAAGGTGCCACACAAGTGCGGATTGGGCAAGCTTTATTTATATAATAGGGCTTATGAAAATAGTGTTCTCATCCGGACGCTAATCCTGAGCAATCAACAGGGACTTCAGTCCTTATTTATACACGTTAAATTAGGGTGTTTTTTTATGAAAGAACAGATTGAATCACTGCGACAAGAAGGGCTCGCCGGCATTACCGCGGCAGCCGATCTCAAAAGTTTGGAAGAACTGCGCGTCGCCTTCTTAGGGCGCAAAGGGAAATTGACCGAAATTCTGCGCGGCCTTGCGAAAGCATCCGTAGACGAACGCCGTGAGATCGGTCAGCAAGCCAACAGCTTGAAAGAAATTCTCGCCGCCGCCATTGACGAACGTTTCAAAGCATTAGAACGTACTGTACAGCAGCGTAAGGCAATGGATCAAAGTGTTGATTTGTCGCTGCCGGGCCGACGGGTTGCTACAGGCCATCTTCATGTGCTCAACCGCATCCGTGAGGAAATCGAAGACATCTTTACGCAGATGGGATTCCAAGTGGCGACAGGTCCCGATGTAGAAACGGAATACTATAATTTCGATGCTTTGAATACGCCGGACGATCATCCCGCTCGTGATTCACACGATACCTTTTTCGTACAGCCTGGCGTGGTATTACGTACGCAGACCTCACCCGTACAAATCCGCGTGATGGAACAGACACCGCCGCCCGTCGCCGTCATCGCACCCGGTCGTGTGTACCGTGTTGATTTGGATGCGACCCACAGCCCCATGTTTGTACAGATGGAAGGGCTGTTGGTAGATAAAGGGATTACCTTCGCCGATTTGAAAGGCACCTTGATGCATTTTATCCATAGCTTTTTCGGCGCAGATGTGAAGGTGCGTTTTCGCCCTCATTTCTTTCCCTTTACCGAACCGAGCGCTGAAGTGGATATCCTCTGGACGGCAAAAGACCGGCATACGGGCGAGACCAAAAGTAAGTGGCTTGAAATTCTGGGCTGCGGCATGGTGCATCCCCAAGTCTTCAAAAATGTTGCCTATGACTATGAACAGTATTCCGGATATGCCTTTGGTTTAGGGCTTGATCGCATCGCCATGGTACGCCATGCGATCAGCAGTATCACCCACCTCTATGAAAACGACCTAAGATTTTTGGAGCAATTCTAACATGCAAATATCACTGAACTGGTTAAAAGAATTGGTGCCGCTGCAAGTGAGTACGGAAGAACTTGCGGAACGTATGACCATGCTCGGAATGGAAATTGAAGCGATCCGAGAGCCCGGCAAAGAGATCAAAGATATTTATGTGGGGCAGATCGTGGACATCCAGCCCCATCCCGACGCCGATAAACTGGTGGTATGCCAAACCAACATTGGCGGAGAGGAGCCCCTCCAAATTATCTGCGGCGCAACAAATATGAAAGTCGGCGACAAAGTGCCCACCGCCATTGATGGATCTTGCCTCCCCGGCGGCTTCAAAATCGGAAACAGGAAAATGCGGGGCGTCCAATCCTGCGGCATGATGTGTTCACTTCGCGAATTGGGATTGGGAGAAGAGCATGCAGGTCTCATGATTCTTGATCCCGACGCCCCCATCGGCGCCGATATCAAAGAGGTCTTGGGCCTAAATGATGTGGTCTTCGAAATCGAAGTAACCCCCAACCGCGGCGACTGGGCAGGGATGATCGGGGTCGCCCGCGAATTGAGCGCCTACTACAACCTTCCTCTGCAACTGCCCG
This sequence comes from Candidatus Hydrogenedentota bacterium, assembly GCA_012523015.1. Lineage (NCBI taxonomy): Bacteria > Pseudomonadati > Candidatus Hydrogenedentota > Candidatus Hydrogenedentota bacterium. The sequence goes on along the minus strand of JAAYJI010000236.1, from coordinate 11,471 downwards.
AAATTCACTTAGACGAGGAAGGCACTGCAGCCAAAGAAGTCTCCGGCGTCACCATTGAAGACCCGGATTTATGCCCCCGCTATGCCGGCCGTGTCTTGCGCAATGTGGTTATCCAAGCCTCTCCTCCCTGGCTTTGCGCACGGCTGATCGCAGCCGGTCAACGCCCTATCAATAACATTGTCGACATTACCAACTATGTGTTGTTGGAAACCGGGCACCCGCTGCACGCCTTTGATTTTGATAAACTCGCCGAAAATCGGATTGTGGTGCGGCGCAGCCGACCGGGAGAAGGCATAAAAACGCTGGATGAACAAGAGCACGCACTCACAGAAGATATGCTCGTAATCGCTGACGCCAAAAATCCCCAAGCTGTGGGCGGTGTCATGGGCGGCTTCGACAGCGAAGTAGACGCTAACACCAAACATGTCTTTCTCGAAAGTGCCTATTTTACGCCCCGATCCATTCGTTCTACTGCACGAAAACTCGCGCTTTTAACGGAAGCGGCACAAAACATCCAGCGCGGCGCCGATTGCAATATGGTGCCCTACGCCTTAAATCGTGCCGCCGCCTTAATGCAGGAACTCGCCGGCGCCTCTGTAGCGCCGGGCGTCTTGGATGCCTATCCTGAAAAACACGTAGCGCCTCAAGTCCGCTTGCGCTTTGATCGGACCGACAGGCTGCTCGGCGTGGCAATTGCGAAAGAAGAACAACAGGCAATTTTGAAAAAACTGGGATTCACCGCAAGTCAGGTTCGGGAGAAGGACTGCCTTTTAGAAGTGCCGTCGTGGCGCCACGATGTGACCCATGAAGCCGATCTGATTGAGGAAATCGCTCGTCATTACGGCTATGACCGAATCCCCGTCACTATGCCGCCTGTACGCCAGTCTGAGATAATTTTTGCGCCCCAAGAGAAAACCTTGCGCGCATTGCGGCACCGACTCGCTGCATTAGGCCTTACAGAAGTGCTTAACTGGTCCTTCTCAAGTAGGGAAAACGTGTCGCGCGCCCGATTGGAGACTCCTTCTTCCTCCATGGTCATGTTGGAAAATCCTCTGTCCGAAAATTATGCGGGCATGCGCAGTTCCTTGATACCTACTCTCTACGCCACCGCCGCCTACAATTGTAAACGAGGCGCAAACAGTGTTGCCATCTTCGAAGTTGGGCCTGTATATCTTCCGGTGGAAGATGAACTTTTACCCTAAGAAGTACCCACCCTCGCCGTGCTCCTTTGCGGAATTACTCCCGGCCTGTGGAATGCGCCGGAACGGCCTTGGGACTTTTTCGACTTGAAAGGCTATCTGGAATCTACCGCCGATTTCTTCAATCGTTCTTTCCAACTCGATACTTTGGAATCTCCGGCTTTCCAACAAGGTCAGCGGGCATCAATCAAATTGCGCAAACAAGATCTGGGGCAACTCGGAAAAGTGGATCCCCAAGTAGCCCGCGATTGGGACCTGCCCGAAAACAGCTATGTCTTCGAGTTGAGCCTTGACTTTTTGTTGGCCAAACCGCTGCCGCCTGCGCAGTTCGAAAGCATTCCCCAATATCCGCCGGCGCTGCGTGATATTGCACTTGTCGTCGATAAAGCGGTTCCTGCAGAAACAATTATCAAAGCCGCTGCCAATGCAGGCGGCGCACTCTTAAAAGCAGTGAATATCTTTGATGTGTATTCGGGGAAACCGCTGCCGCCTGATAAAAAAAGCGTGGCGCTCAGCCTGCTCTTCCAATCTCCCGAACGTACACTTACCGATAAAGATACACAAAAAGCGATGGATCGTGTCGTTAATGCCGTCGTTAAAAACTGTGGAGCCGTGCTGCGATGAATCCTTTTCTTAAACAGTATATTTCACGGATCAGCGCCTCTGTTGAAAACCTAGAAGTTTTGCTGGAAAGACATGAAAGGCTCTTGCACGCAGCGCAAGATGAAAAAGAACAAAAAGTTCAGGAATGGTGGAGTATCGGCCGCAACTTGAAAACAATGGAACATACGCTCGCCCGTTTGCCTTCCCTTGAAGACGAGAACCAACGCCTGCGCGAACAAAATCTGGAAATACGAGAACGCACCAAACGCATCCTAACCATCGCCAAAGCCATATCCGGATCAATAGAGCTATGACTTCAAAAGCAGCAACAACACGGGTAATCATTAACAAGATACCTGTTGACCTGCCCATTTATCTTGATTTGAAGACGACCCATAGCATTGCCCAAGAGATCGAAGCCTCTATGAAAGCTTTCGAAGAAGAACATCGATTCGTGGATACGCAGCTTTTCGCTATCCTAACGGCTTTTGAATACGCCGTACAAAAGCATAAGAGTGAGGCGAAGCAAGAACACGATATTCAAGCGCTAATCCGGGAACTGGATGCCATCGCAACAAGACTAACGGAGCTGGAAGAACGCTTTCATATTGCGCCGCTCCCCGACGAAGAGCAACGCTAAAGTCTTTCTATAATTCCATGGAAGCTGACTCCACTTCCGCCGCGGTCAACTCTTCTTCCTCGGTCTCTGCCGCTGCTGATGACGAAGGAGACTCAGGCAGCGTGAGATAGCCGCTGCGCCACGCCTGAACCAAAAGCTGCGTGCCACGCCCATAGCTGCGTACCCCTTCCCGAACTCCCTGAGATTTTAGATAATGATTGTAGGCGCGCCAACTCCATTTCTGAAACCAGTCAATACGATACTTCTGTCCTGCCTCATGGGCAGCTTGGATATCCGCACGTGCCTGTTCCGGCAGTCTGGCTATCGCCTCTTTACGCTCTTCAGCAGTCAACTGGTTGGCGACACTCACGTAGACGGTTAATGCCACGGCATAGCGTGCATAGGGATGATCGGCCTGAAGCCCGGCAATATAACTAATCAGATTGGTTTCCCCTTCATCACAAACCCCCGCAATATGGCCCAGCTCATGAGCGCCTACGGATACAAACCATGTGTCGGGAAGGCCGCCATCTACATGAGGCTCCAGCGTAAAAGGCGCACAAACACCAGAGGTGCCGTTCATGAGCAGCAACCCCGGCGGCGTCGCCTTAACACGTCTTGGAATACGTTTTGAACTACCTTCCCAACCGTTCACCATCTGCTCCATGGATTTGGACACAGAGGCGAGCGCCTCAGCAATGTTTCGATCCGAGTCCTCTTGCGGCTGGTCGCGATCAATCACCTGAAAAAGCCCTTCCTTGATAGAGGCCAATTCTTCTGCAGACACTGCTTCCCCGTCAAAGGCTAAGCGTTCTTCAATGGGTTGACGGGCATAGCCCATGCCCCAAAAAATTAAAAACCAAAGCCAGATAAGCGGAATAACAAAGAGCAGCCATTTGGGCCCCCACAACAGTCCCCGCCAGCGAAAACGCTGATGCCGCCGGTAGCCCATAACGCAAGCGAGGATCCACAGCACGATGAATAAAAAGGGCGCTGCGGCGACCATAAGGAGAGATAAGGAAAAAGGAAACGACGAGGTCACCGGTATAATGAGCTTTGCCATAACCGGGTAGAAGCCGCAACTATAGAGCTTTTCGACGACAGCCGGAGCAGGTTGGAAAAAGTACCACAACCCAAGAGGTACCCAAAGAACCAAAGACATAAGAATAAAAAGACCATGTCTGCGCAATGACCTCCGCGGCTGCGGAACGGCCGTTTCTTCTGAGTGTTCTTCTTCCATCTTATTCCTCTTCAGTTGTGTGGGTATCTCCTGCATTTTTAAGAAGCGCTGCAATTTCCGGAAGAATTTCTTTTTTTGCCAAATCTAGAGGGGTCATGCCTTGCCCATCAGGCGTATCCGCCGGCGCTCCGGCATCCAATAAGACTTGCACAAGATCCGCATTGCGAGCGTGTACGGCAAGGTGAAGCGGGCTTTGGCTGCCATCACTCAAAGCGCATAAAGAAGGATCTGCGCCGTGATCCAATAAGAGCTGCAGGACGGGCAGATCTTTTTTGCGCACGGCACGATACACGGGCGTGCACCCGAAACATGCCGCGTCCTTGTAGTCTTCATAGACGGCAAGCAATCGCTTCAAAAACGTTACATCCGACCGCTCCACAGCATTACGATATTCGTCAATCACGACCGCTTCGTAAAAGAGGACGGTGCTGCGCAGCGCATTTTTGCTCGCCAACTGAGACGAGCTGAGCTCCTCCATTTCGTCCAACGTGGCAAAAGCGTTCATCGCCGATACCAAAGGCGTCTCCCCCGCTTTGTTCAACAGTGTAAAGTCAGCGCCGCGAACGAGCAGCAGTTTCGCTGTACGATGGAAGCCGCCGCGGGCGGTCAAATGCAGCGCCGTATCTCCATGGATGTCAGGCGAATTAATATCAATGCCGCGCACAAGAAATAATTGTACCGGTCCCCAATGGCCGTTTCGGGCGGCGGCATGCAAGGCGTATTGATCTTCTTTATCTTTTAAAAAGAGATCGGCACCGCCTTTGGCCAATTCCTGCACATTAATAATGTGCCCTCTCCCCGAAGCCAGATGCAGCGGTGTCCGCCCCTCCACATCTTGCGCGTTTACTTCAACACCTTTTTCCAACAGAAAAATAACAGGCGCTTCCGATCCGTAACGGGCTGCCATATGAAGCGGCGTCAACCCATTCTCCGCACGAATATGGACATCAAGCCCCGCATCGCAAAGCCACGTCAATGCATCGGCGGTTTCACTGTAAGCGGCGGGAAAGAGCAACGATTCGCCCAGATTACTCATCCGATGCAGGTCAGCACCTTTCTCGGCTAATAGACGGGCAAGTTCGTAATGATCTTTTTGCAGCGCAGCGTAGAGAGGCGTCTGACCGAGGTCGTCGTCCGTATCAACGGGAGCGCCTTTGTCTAAAAGCGACTTCACCACGCTTAACAGCCCGTTCCGTGAAGCCAGATACAGGGGGCCTTCCCCTTTTTCGTTGACAACAGAAAGATCGGGATCTTTGGCAATCATCAACAATGCCGCCTTCTCTTCTTTCTTTTGTATCGCAAGAAGCAAGGGCGTATCACCCACTTTATCGGGAGCGCTTATGTTGGCTCCACGGTTCAGCAGCAATTGAATCATATCCAAATGATTACTGTCCACAGCGATGTGCAGCGGTGTCCAGCGGCGCTTATCCGTTATATCCAAGCTGGCACCATGATCCAATAATAACCGTGCCATCTTTATTTTGTTCTTTTCCGCGGCAAGATGCAGCGCTGAACAGGCGCTGCCGTTCTTAATATCAATAATGAATCCTTGGTCAAGCAGAAAGAGGGCAGCCTCCGGCTGATCCCATTCCACCGCGGCGTGAAGTGCCGTATCACCGCGCACAGAGGGATAGCCCATATCGGCTCCCTGATCAATCAGAAATTGCATCATGTCCACATTACCGTCCCGTGTTGCCTGCATCAACAAGGTGTACCCATAGAAATCGGGCGCGCGATCGTTGGGAGTCACTTCAAACTCAAAGAATGCTCGCAGACATTCCGTATAGCCTAAACGTACGGCAGACATCTGCGGCGTTATCCCTTCATAGGAAGGGGCAGGTTGAACATCATGTTCGAGTAAAAAGCGCACCGCTTCCACTTGATTGCCGCCAACAGCACTGTGCAATGGGGTGATCCCCACACGGGTTGCCATGGAAAGGGCGGTGGGCTCATTTTCAACGTATTCTTCCAGGGCGCGGATATCGCCCGTCCCTGCATTGCTCAAAGGCCCCATATCAGCGCCTTGCTCGCGGAAATAAGCGGTCACGTCCCACTGTCGCGCTTGACCGGCAACGGTATAAGCAGGCAAATAGAGTGCATCATTAAAACTTTCCATCGGGTTGGCACCGTGCTCCACAAGATAGCGGACACAGTCAAAGCTGCCTGCGGCAGCGGCAACATGGAGCGGAGAATAAAATTCTGAATTGACAGCGTTCAGTGGAATACCATCTTCAATAAGCATATCCGCTGTGTATACGTCATTGGCTTTGACCGCAAGATGCAAGGCTGTATTCCCCAACAAATCCTGCGCCATCAAATCGTCGCCCCCATCGAGCAGGGCGCGGACCAACTCAGGATGCTGATTTTCCGCGGCAATGAGAAGCACATTCTTGCCCTCTTCATCGCGCAACTCATCTTTAGCGCCTGCCTTCACCATATCCAACGCCGCGTACAACTCGCCCGCTTTCGCAACGCTGAGCAAGGTATCTGTAAGCGACACCTCCTGCGAGGAGGTGGTATCCTCTATCGCGTCGGGAGGCGTCGAAGCTTCTCTCAATTCGCCGGCAGCGGCATCTGCGCCAAGGGCATACACCGCGAAAGACACCGTAACTATGAGACAGGCAAGACCTGCTATCCAGAGATGTTTCCTCATCATCTATTCCTTGAACAAAAAGAAGGGTGACAACCAAAAAAATCCTTATGAGGGTAGTGGGTAGCTTATCACTCGCCCTCAAAAAAGTCAATAATTTTCTACTTACTTCTTTTTATAGACCGAGAACTGCGCAGTCAAAAGACCGCCCTTCAGAATCAATAATACCTGCAAAACAAGCATTCCCGCAATAAGGCTTGATACCGTAATTCTCTCTTATCCCCTGCAACGGGGTATAATGTTTTTTTCATCGTCGCTGTGTAATCCTCTACAAAGGAAGTGTCATGTTTCCTGATGCCCCGTCAGAAATTCTATTCATTGAAAGGCTGCTCTATGAAAGCGCCGCCCTTGCCCAAGCAATACGGGAAGATGGGCAGTTGCGCAGCCTATCTAAAAGTGACCGATCACCGGTGACCGCTGCAGACTTCGCCGTACAAGCATTGGCATCGTATCGCTTGCAAGCCGCCTTTCCCGGCGCTGTACTCGTTGGCGAGGAAGGCGCGCAAGCCCTGCGCAACGGAGAAGACCGTGCACTCCTTGACACGATTGTGCACCACCTTAGCCCTTTCATTCCCGAGGTAAACGGCAACGCCCTCTGCGATTGGATCGACGGCGGCGCGGGCGCGCCTAATGATAACTTCTGGACGCTGGATCCCATTGACGGAACCAAAGGTTATATCCGAGGCGGACAATACGCCATTGCCTTGGCATGTATTCGCAACGGAACGGTTGTTTACGGCGGCTTGGCTTGCCCTGTCCTTGATCTACAGGACCCTTCATCCGACACAGGCGGGGGAATCGTCGCTGTGGCAGGGCGGGGACACAACGCTTGGTATACGTCGTCGAATGACAACCATGTATCCGTCACTGAAATGCGCGTTTCCACTTGCGACAATTTGAGCGAGGCACGGCTTATGCGCTCCTATGAAGGAGCCCACACCGATGTAACTGCCATGGAAAAGCTCGGGCAATTGCTCGGTATCACGCAGGAACGGCACCTGCCTATGGACAGCCAAGCAAAATATACCTTCATGGCCGCGGGAGGCGCTGAAATGTTGTTCCGCCTCTTATCCCCTGCTCAGCCCGATTATCGTGAGTGTATTTGGGATCAAGCGGCGGGCTCACTCCTACTCGAAGAGGCAGGCGGCAGGATAACCGATTTAAAGGGCAAGACCTTGGACTTCTCTCAAGGGAAACGGCTCAACGCCAACGAAGGTCTTTTTGCCTCTAACGGGCTGCTCCATGATCTCGGTCTCAACGCGCTCGCATCGTTGTTATAACACAAGGGAATGTTTACACATCCTCACTTCGGGTGGAGCTGCTGCGATTTGTACCTCGGCGACGCCTTCTTTTCGGTTAAGATCTGGAGGATTGGGAGGAGGGCTGTTTCCGGCGCTTCTCCGCTGCCGCTGCTTTCTTAAGCAGTTGCTCCCGCACACCGGCGAGAACTTGTAGAGAAGAGCTGCTCAATTGATCCTGGATCAAGTTTGCGCGATAAGGCTTCTTTTTTTGAATCTTTTCGAGAGCACTTTTCTCAATCCGAACAATAGATTCAAGGAAATAATCGGATTCCATGACGAGAGCGCCCATACCGCGGCACTGACTGCGCAGGCTGCGGTCATTACTCACCACGATGCAATGAATACGATCCGAAGCCTGATAAATAAGCCTTTCGATGACGGAATCGGCCGTGGTTTGGGGCGGCGAAAAAAGAAACGTCATGCTGCCTTTTCCCTGAGACTGGGCGGGTGAATAATCTTGTTGTTGCCTTCCGTCAAAAACGACCGTTACTTCACAGTCACCATTCATGGCGAAAGATTGCACCTGTTCCAGGAGGATATCTCTTGCCCGTTCAAGATCATGAGCCGCTTCTTTACGCAACCGTGCCGAGGCATGCAGGATATTAAAGGCGTCGATGAAATAGCGGGTTGTTGTCATGGCAGCGCTTTAGTCCTGCTTATCCTTGCTTTGCTGTATATATTCGCGACAAACCCGCGGCCCTATTCCGGTGAGAATATCGTAGGGAATGGTCCCGGCTTTCTGTGCCAATTCTTCCGCCGTGATTTCCATGTCTCTGTCTTTACCAATGAGAATAGCCGTATCCCCTTGGGATACGCGGGGCAGCGCAGACACATCGACGACTATTTGATCCATAGATACGGCGCCGCGCACAGGACAGCGTTTCCCACGGATCAGAACATCGGACTTATTCGCCAATCGATAAGGATATCCATCGGCATAACCTACGGGCAGGATTGCCGTACGCGTGGGGCCATAGGTGGTATAGCTTCGGTCATAGCCGATGTTTGATTGCGGAGGCAGTTCACGGAGTTGGATAATATTGGTTTCCCAACGCAAGACTCGCTTAAGCAATTCCTCTTTTATTCCGGTTTTCGAGGGCCACACACCATAAGAGATCAATCCGGGCCGTACCGCGTCAAAATAGCTGTCCCGATAATTGACAATGGCTGCACTATTGGCAGCGTGGGCGATTTCATAAGGGAAACCAAGTTTTTGCAGCTGCTTGAGCAATTGCTTGAAAACTTTAATCTGATTTAAGGTGAAAGAATCTTCCTCAATGTCTGCGGAGGGGAAATGGGTGCAAATCCCTTGAATATCAATATTGGTAATGTGTTTGATATGCTGCAGCATCGCATTCGCTTCATCGTGCCAAATGCCTTGTCTACCCATGCCCGTGTCGATCTTGAAATGGATGGGGACGACTTGATTCATGGCGTAGGCGATGGCGCCGATATCGTCGGCAAGGCCCTTGTCAGCGACCATCAGGGTGAGCTTGTTTTTAATGGCGTCTTCTAAAGCGCGCCGGGGCGGCTGTAACATAACGAGTATGGGCGCTGTCATGCCGCTCTCGCGCAGATAGAGGCCTTCATCGACGGTGGCAACGCCTATCAAAGCCACGCCTTCGTCGACGGCCGCTTCGGCGATGGCGCGGAGACCATGTCCGTAGGCATTGGCTTTGACGATCGGGATCATACGAACCGTATTGCCCACGACTTTGCGGATAAACGCAAGATTCGCACGGTAGGCGTCAAGGTCAATGATCACTCTGGAATTGGCATTACGGGACATAGATCAAACTTTTCACTAGATTTGGTGAAGCTTTAACGCCTTCCAATTTGCCCAGAAAAACTGAATACCGGAAGAAATGGTGTAGGCTGCAACCAAAATAATACCGACAAGCGAAATGTATTGCAGCGCCGTCGCATAGTTTTCTCGGCTGCCCGGAAGTCTATCAAACAGCGCAGGGGATAGACAGGCGAATCGCCACAAAAGGAGCAGCGCCATGACCACAAACACATAGGTCATTTGAAGTACGGTTTTTGCTTTTCCCCACATATTGGCAGGGATAACGGCACCTTCCGTAGCGGCCAAAGAGCGGGCGCCCGTAATGAGGAATTCGCGGGCGAGAATCGCGATGACCGCCCAGCCGGGAATAAAGAGATCGGGCACGCCCATGAGCATGATAAAGGCCGAGACCATCAAGATCTTATCCGCCACCGGATCAAGCAATTTTCCGAAATTGGTGACGAGATTTTGTTCCCGTGCAATCTTACCGTCATAATAATCGGTGATGGACGCCACGATGAATAATAGATACGCAATCGTGTAGCAGCCAACATGATCAAAAGACATGCACAAAACAAAAAAAGCGGCTAAAATACAGCGGGCAATTGTTAAAAGGTTGGGTAAATTCATAATGGCTGTATCTTAGCAAAATTACGACTCCTATAACCAACCGTCACCGAAACTTTTAGCAATCAAGAAGGAATTGCACAGGATTGAGAGCCTGTGGTAACGTCTTGTCAAGCAGTTGTTTGAGCTGCTCTTTCTCATCAGATAAACGGGAGATCCCGCGGGATAAACAAGGATGACGCTTATAACGCGCATACTGAAAAACGGAACGGCAACGGCATGGACCGCATTAATCATTGCCTCAACCTTGGCGTGGTCTTTTCACCTCCTCTCTTTTTTGCATGCCAAGGATCTGGTGCTGGCAATAGGGCTGCCTCTTGTAGCATGGCTCCAATACCGCAGCAAAGTGTCCGTGTCCCTAAAGGGTTTTTTGCAGATTGCGCCCCTGTGGTTAGGACTCCTTATTTGGGGAGTCTCCGGTATGGTGACGGCACAAGTCCCTTCCTATTTGCTGGAAAATATAATTCGTTGGCTCCTGATCCTGACGGCTGCCGCTCTTATCCTCGCTAATTTCGATGTATTCGGCGGCAGGCGCTGGCTCTATAACACGATTCTCGGAGCGGGAGCGGCAGTAAGCGCCCTGGCCCTACTGCAATACGCGGGTTTGATAACCTTGCTCCTGCCCGTATTTCCCGGCTACGACCAGCCTGCCTATTCGGTTTTCGGTAATCAAGATTTGTTGGGCGGCTATACGGCTTTCACCCTTGTACTGTTCCTCTCTCTGTGGTTTAGATCAAAAAAAAGGAAGCGCGGCTTTAGTTTGTTTCAAGCCATGGTTTTCGCCCTGCTCTTGGCAGCATTGATCGTGTCCTCCTCCCGTTCTGCCTGGCTCGCCGCTGCTCTGGGCGGCCTGTCCATCATCTTATTGCCGGGTGGTATTCAACGCCTTCGCCGATCGCTGCGCGCAAGACATCGGAATGCTTTGTTCCTGCTTCTTCTCGTGGCCATGGCGCTGCTGGCGCTCAGTGCTGCCCAGCTCTATGAGCGCAGTGCCGCGAGCTTTTCCGAAGACGACGTGGGCGGTCATGCACGGCTGTGGTTTTGGGCAGGCGCCGCGGATATGATCCGGGATCACCCATGGCTGGGGGTAGGACTCGGTCAATTCGCATACTGGAGTCCTTCCTATCAAGGGCGCGTATTGTGGGCACCCGGCGGCGCGGCCTATTATCACAATGAACTGCATACCGATCACGCCCACGGGGAACTTTTGGATTGGATGTCTGAAACAGGGATCGCCGGGATCCTCTGCTGGATTGTCTTCTTTATCCTAACTTTTAGAAAACGAAACCCCGCACTGCCCGCTTTGATTACTTTGGGAGTCTTTGGTCTTTTCAATTCCTTTTCACATAGCACGCCCCACGTTCTGGCTATGTTGTTGCTTGCCGTACCCAAAGACTCCGTGACAGCCCGTCCGCTGCAGCTGCCGCGCTTCGCGCTCCTATGCCT
>JAAYJI010000235.1 GCA_012523015.1 Candidatus Hydrogenedentota bacterium | reverse complement strand
GATGATCAAGTTTCTTCTTAGGTTCTATCTCTTGACGCCGATTGATTGCAAGCCGACCCGTAGCAGTGGAACAATAGCGACCACGTACACTATTACGGCACAATTCACGGCCCATACTACTTTTATGGAATCCGAGTATCTGAGCTATTTGTCGGTTGCTCTTAAGTGTTACTAGTTTTATAGGGTCATCTCGTGTAAAATGGTGGTTGGATATTACGGACTCCTTCGGGTGTTTTGTTAGAACTATTGTACCGAAGATCTCTGTGATGTCCTCTGTTTTGGGATCGGTTGCATTTCAACCTTGAATCCGCCGAGGTATAAAATATTGATATCATCCCTGAAGATCGTTACAATTTAGTTAACTGTGGATTATTGAATTATATCTTCGTATCTAATTTCTAGGGTTTTTGTTCCCGTTCTGTAACACAGTTTTAAATACAGACAACATGAAAAATCCATGTGAAGGAGAACATAGGACATGAAAAATATAATAATCCCCCTCTTGGTGTGTGTGTTGCTTTTTGCCGGTGCAGGGTATGCGCAACCGGACAATGATCAGGACAACCAAGAACCCTCCATGGAACCGACGGATAGCCTCATTGATCCGGGACACTTGGACAGACCCGGCACATCAGAAGTGGAACCTGCAGGCGGCGATACGGTGATATTTAAAAAAGGTACCGAATTGCGAGGCGTGAAAGTGGTGCGTTATTCACCCATGTTCGTTGAAATTGAATATTTACCGGGCGAACCCTATTTGCAAATTCCATCCACCCAGGTGAAAGACGTTGTCTACGGCGAAAAAGAAGATCCTTCAAATGGGGGAGCAGGGAACGGTCACCAACTGGATGCCGATTTCCTTCCCGGCGAAGAAGTAAGCCCCGATTTCCATAATGCGCTGAATAAAGTCATCGCGACGGAACCGCTGGTCTATGAAGACCAAGACTACCTGGATGTCATTCAACAGTTGGCTGATAATTCCGAAATCAATGTCGATATCGAAGGGGAGTTGAAAGCGTTGCCCCAAGAAGACCGTAAATTCACCCATACCGTTGCCCCGGATACGACCTTGTTGGATTTCTTGCGTAAGGATCTGCTGGAAATAGCGCCGGAAGTACGTGTTGTGCTGCACTATGACCGCCTTGCTTTGCAAAAGCGCGCGAACAGCGCCGGTGCCGCACCGGCGGAAGCGATTCCCGAAGCAGAAACAGAGCCCGCTCTTTAAAATAGGCTTCCTATGGCGGCAGGCGTTTTGACATAGCGGTGAAGGTATAGCTGCCGTCATCCCGTCTCCCGTAGCCCCTGCCATGAATCGCAGAGAGAAGCCCTCCCGCGCCGTTATTGCACGGTTCCTTAGAGCTTGCTGCGGTAATGATCAATGATAACTGCCGCTACAATAATTGCCCCTGTCACCAGCCGCTTCAAAGGTTCCTGCGCGCCTATTTGGACAAGTCCGTTTTCCAAGACAGCAATAATGACCACACCGAAGAGGGTGTTGATGATTTTGCCCCGACCGCCCATGAGGCTCGTCCCGCCAATGACCACCGCGGCAATGGCTTGCAGTTCATAGCCGCTTCCCGCGTTGGGGTCAGCCGCCGTCAATCGTGCACAATGGATGACGGCAGCCAAAGAGGCCAATCCGCCGCAAAGCATGTAGACGAGCAATTTCACTTTTCCTACCGGAATGCCGGAGAGTCGGGCCGCTTCTTCATTGCCGCCTATAGCGTAGAGACTCCGTCCGAAAGGCGTATAAGCAAGTATGAATTGACCACAGGCCACCACGCCCATAGCGCAGAGAAACGGAAAAGAAAGCCCCAACAAACCAACATCATTGATCCACTCAATTTTAGCGCCAATGTAAAGGGTTTTGGAGCCGGTCAAGAGATAGGCGCCGCCCCGCGCAGCTTCCAGCATACCTAAAGTAACGATGAAAGCAGGCAGCTGCCAACGGATCACGAAAAAGCCATTCACTGCGCCGCAGGCTGCGCCGATGCCCAAACAAGCTAGGATGGCAAGGGGCAGTGACAGGTTCCAGCGGATCAATACCAATCCGAGCAACGCGCTGCCCAAGGCGAGTACGGAGCCGACGGAAAGATCGATACCTGCGATGATCAATACAAAGGTCATGCCGGTGGCGAGGATCACGGCATCGGGGATTTGATTGGCAATGGTTCGGAAGGTGTTCCACGTAAAAAAATACTCTGTGGAAAAAGCGAAGGTGCCGATTAACAGCAACAGCACTGCCGTAAGCCCGATATAATCGACCAAGGAACGGAGCAGATAGCGGCCGCCCATATTAATTCACCAATGTTTCTGCTGTTACCAGTTCCACGGGCGTTTCCTGATCTTCGGGGGTCCCTTCGGTTTCTATCAGTTGTAAAGCGGTCTCAATGCCATAGGCTGCGAGTTGATCGGCATGTTGCTCGACCGTAGCGAGTAAATCGCCTTTTTCCACCAGTTCCAAAGCAGCGGATATCGCATCAAAGCCGACAACATAAATGCTTCCCAATTTGCCGGCTGAACGCAGTGCCGCCAGTGCGCCCAGTGCCATATTGTCGTTGGCGCAAAGGAGTCCTTTCAATGTCGGTTGTTCCGTCAGCAACGCAGCAGTCACTTGATTGGCTTTTGCCATTTCCCAATCGCCCACTTGAGATGCGACGATGTTCATGCCTGCTGCTTCCATAGCATCACGGAAACCTTCCAGACGCTGTATCCCGTTAAAGGCAGAAGGAACTCCTTCAATGATGGCGACAGGATCGCCGGCCTGCAGCTTTTTGGCGAGGTATTCGCCGGCTAAGCGCGCTCCTTTACGATTATCAGGACCGACAAAAGGAATGTGAAGTCCCCGTTCCGCCAAAACATCGGCATCGAATTTGTTGTCGATATTGATCACAACAATACCCGCCGCCATGGCGCGTTGACAAACGGCGATCAAGGCTTTTGAATCGGCCGGCGCAATTACAATGGCATCCACATTGCGGCTCATCATTTGTTCGACCAACTGTATTTGGCGGTTCACATCCAACTCATCTTTTATGCCGTCAGCAAGTAATTCATAGCGATCGGGATCTGCAGCATGATGTTCTTTTGCGCCGTTCTCCATGGTAAGGAAGAATTCATTTGCCAATGATTTCATGACCAGCGCTATCCGTGGTTTTGCGGTTTTGTCCTTTTCCTGATCCGGAGAAGAAGGGGCTTGTTTGCCGCAGGCAGACAGCAACAATGTAATGAGCAGCAAGATCGATATGCGGATATGTTTGTTCATGGAGCCTCCATTTAATTCACTAATTACCAAAGTGCCGATACGCTTACCAGCATATCTTAAACTATCAGGAGAAATTAACCAACTCAATCCTAAATAAATTTGCTATTGATTAAAACACTTTGCTATACTGTGCCCTATCGTGACGGGCTTGACCCATCACGACCTCGCCTTAGTTGCGTCCCCATCGTCTAGTCTGGTCTAGGACACCGCCCTTTCACGGCGGCGACAGGGGTTCAAATCCCCTTGGGGACGCCATTTTTTTTCTTCCCTTCCATCGCCCTTTTCTAGGGCTCATGGTCTTTTTCTTTTTCCCGAAAAAAAACGTTATACTAAGATCATGATGTACCGTGTTTTTTCTATAGCCTCTAAACGGGTCTGTCCTCCCACGTACTATCTGCCCTTGATTATCCTTCTCGTGGCGGGTTTGGTATCCGGTACAGTCGCGTCCGTTACCGTTAAAGATCAGCTTTCTACACATATTATTTCTGCAACAGAAATGACTCTGTTGGCGGGCACTGTTGCCGATCCTCAGCGGTCTTCAGGGAGTACCCATCGCTGTGCGGCGAGGATTCCGCAAACAGGCATGGCGACAGCGGCGCTTTATACCTCAACTCATTCTCGTGTTTCAGCTTCTTATTGCTTCCGCAAACGCTCAGCCCTTGGCGCAGCCATCCACCTTATTCACTGTCAACTCATCATTTGATCCTTTCCACTATTTTCTTTCTTCATGGAATTGGAAAAACAAAGATGCCCAATGCTGTACAAACAGGCGACGATCTGTCTCTTGTCCAGTCTTTGGCGCTCAATTTTTGGAAAGGTCTTTATGATGACAAAAAAACAAGATACGTATTATTGCAGTACCTGCAAAAAACAAGTAAACTTTCATTATGAACCGGTGAATCATATGAAGATGGCGTTGCTGTCCCTCCTTACCCTTGGGTTGTGGGTACCCGTATGGATGGGATTAACTTTTGTTAAAGTCAAATATTGTGATGAATGCGATTATCCGCTTTCTGATGACTAAGCGACTCGCCTGACTGTTTTTTATTGTACTACCGGCTTCGGTTGAAGATCCTCAATCTTTCAATCGAAGCCTTAATTTTACCAAGATTTCAAAGAAATAAAAGAACTCTTTCAATGCACTTCGCCTCAATTTATTTGAAATACCCGTCGCGTCATTGCTATTCTCTGTTTAGCGGGGTAACACGATCCGGAAAGAAAGTTAAAAACCGGTTTAATAATCAGAAACAAGTGCCAAGCTGTATTGTGTCGGGGAGCTGTTGGTTGGGCAGTAATACATTATTTTTCAACTGATCTCAAAAGCGGGGAATGACACGATATGGTACGCAATATAAATAGTTTAAATCCCTGTGGTAATACCATAGGGTTGTTTTCCCTATCTTTTCTACGGCATTGATCCTTGAATGTCTTGAGTGAATAGCGACGATAGCGTAGCCTCATGTATCTTCATGCAATCCCATTGATTGTGACCTTTTATAATGCATAATAAAAAAATAAAAGAATTAAATAGCCACCCTATCCCCAGC
This sequence comes from Candidatus Hydrogenedentota bacterium, assembly GCA_012523015.1. Lineage (NCBI taxonomy): Bacteria > Pseudomonadati > Candidatus Hydrogenedentota > Candidatus Hydrogenedentota bacterium. The sequence goes on along the minus strand of JAAYJI010000235.1, from coordinate 14,310 downwards.
TTGATCTGGCGTTATTTTTGGCCGTCTTTCGTCGGGATTATGGCGAATTCGCTCTACAATATTGTAGACCGTATTTTTATTGGACACGCTGTCGGCGCCGAGGCGTTGAGCGGCGTAACGGCAGTATTTCCTATCATGATTATCATGACCGCTTTCGGCATGTTAATCGGTGTGGGCGCAAGCACGCGGATTTCTTTGGCGCTCGGTTCCAACGAAAAAGAGAAAGCGCAACAAATTCTCGGTAATGCCTTGGTCCTCGTCATTTTGCTTTCCATTATGATGTCCGTTGTCGGATTTTTAATTAAAGGACCTATGCTCCGACTTTTTGGAGCAAGCGACGTAACCTCGAAATATGCCAATGAATATTTGAATTACATTTTGCTTGGCGCTTTTTTGCATCACCTAGGTTTTTCACTGAACGGCATTATACGCGCCGAAGGCAATGCGCGCGTTGCCATGTACAGCATGCTCATCAGCGCCGGAGTCAATATTCCTTTAGACGCGTTATTTATATTGCATTGGAAAATGGGTGTCCAAGGCGCAGCCATTGCCACGATTTTGTCCATGGCTGTTTTGTCCGTTTGGGTGTTGGTGCATTTTAATAGCAAGCGCTGTGTGGTTCCTCTGGAAAGGCGCTATATTAGAATCCAATGGAAAATCGTGGTCTCCATTATCTCCATTGGCGTTTCGCCTTTTCTGATGCAGGCAGCAAACAGCGTCGTACAAGGGCTGTTTAATATTAACCTCATCAAATTTGGCGGTGATTTAGCCGTTGGCGCCATGGGGATTATCAATAGTGTTGTGTTCTTGGTCATCATGAGCATTATCGCTTTAAACATGGCGACACAACCGATTATTGGCTACAACTATGGGGCGCGCAATTTTCTGCGTGTCAAAGAAAGCCTTAAAATTGCCTTGGCCGCCTCTACCCTCATTTCCATTATTTCATGGATATTCATTCAGGCTTTTCCCGAGCTGATTGTGAATGCCTTTGTAAGCGGCAGTCCGGAAATCTTATCCATAGGCGTCCATGGCATGCGCTTGTTTTTGCTTTTCTTGCCTATAGTAGGGTTCCAAGTCGTGGCAGGAAATTACTTTCAATCTGTGGGAAAAGCAGGCACTGCTATTTTTCTCACCCTCTTGCGGCAGGTAATCATATTGATTCCTGTGCTGCTGGTCCTTGCAAAAATGAAAGGCTTAGAAGGCGTTTGGCTTGCCGCTCCTCTGGCGGATAGCATTTCTGCCTTCATATGTGCCTTCATACTTATCCAAGAATGGAAACAAATCAGTCGGCGCTCCTTAGTAAAACTCGACTAAAGGACAACACCGCAGTCACGCTGATTTATCATGGGGTGGCGGGGGGATAGCGTCGTAACCCATCCAATCCAAGGGTCTCTCTATCACAAAAGCGGCGCAATCACAAGAATAAAAAAAAGCCTGCAACATTTTATAAACCTCTATGTTGCAGGCAAAGTCTACAGCAGTGTTTTTACGCTCAAGCGTATTAATTACGAAGGGTCACTATCAGACCGCATTGGGCGCGGGAATCTCAAAGCCCGGACGGTTCGAGTCTTTCAGCAGCGCATTCGCCTCGGCTGCGTGTTCTCCCACATGCAATTCTGTTTCAGGATCAAAAGTCAGCCAAGGTCCCACGACGTATTCATTGCCGTCTTCCGGCAAGCCTACGCCTTTGTGCATGATATCATGGATTTTTTCGAAATGCTCGTAGGCTTCCGGGATATCGCCGAATTGTCCCGATTTAAGGTTAAAGGGCGCTTTCACACCTAAGCGGTAGGAATTGTTAATCAGGTGTCCGAGCACGCAACTGTAATGGGAATTGGGCGCGTTGCCATTGGCCATGTTCGGATCGCCGGCGCGACAAGCGGCAACAAAGGCGCCCCAATTGCCGCCGGGGGTCACATTGCCGTCGGGAAGGTTAATTTCTTCGCCTTCATCGCTTCCTTTGGCATAGTATTTGTTGCGGATAATTTTGCCGCCGTCTTCAAAATAATATTCATTTTCAACCTGGTTCTCATAACCGTCGTAATTCACGTTGCGCACATTAAAGAACACATATTGTTCGTTGGGATATTGGGCAATGCCGAACATGGTATTGGGCGTTTCGCCTTGGTCATCCCATTGGAAGCGGCCGCCCAGTGCCATGGCACGGACAGGATGGGTTTGATCGGGAGCGATTGACCACCGTGCCATATCCAGTTGGTGGGTGCCTTGGTTGTTGAGTTCACCGTTTCCCGTGTTCCAAAACCAGTGCCAATTATAATGTACGTAGTTGCCGTGGTAGGCTTCCACTTGGGCCGGTCCGCGCCACAGATTCCAATCAAGATGACTAGGCGGATCGCTGATTTCTTTAAAGCCGATGCTGTTCCGTGTTTTGCAGGCATAGCCGTAGGCAATTTTTAGTTTCCCGAATTTGCCCGCATGAATAGCATCGTGAAGGCCGGCAATTTTCGGGTTACTTCTGCTTTGCGTACCGTGTTGAATGACCACGCCGTATTTCTTTTGCGCTTCCACAACGACACGCCCTTCCGCCACATCGTGACTCATGGGTTTTTCAACATAGACATGTTTTCCGGCTTGTGCCGCCCAAATAGTCATTAGAGAATGCCAATGGTTAGGCGTTGCAATGGAGAGGGCGTCCACCGTGGGATCCTCCAAGGCTTTACGCACGTCGGTCACGCCCTGAGGCTTATGTTTGTCCCCGGCTTTTTTCTCCAAGGCTTTTAAGGCACGGGACAAAACACGCTCATCGGGGTCAATGAGGTAGGCGATTTCGACATTATCCTGATCAAGCCATGCTCCAATATGGGTTTGACCACGTCCATTCAAACCGGCTACAGCGACACGCAGCCGATCGTTGGCGCCGATGACGCGTGCCGATGCTTTGCAACCCCAAAGCAGGAGTGAGGCTCCGGCGAAGGCGGTGGTGGAATGAATAAATTCACGACGGCTTAATAAAGACATAGTTCAATTCTCCTTTGATGGTTGATGATAGGGCAACATTGCACGGTCTTAGATATGATTTTACGATAAGCTTTTTTTATTATATAGGATTATGCTTCCATCAAAACAAGCGAAAGAACCAAATAAAAAACCCCGCATTTGCCGACTGGCTGATTAAAAGCATGGTGAACCTTTCCCTCAATAGGGGGGTGTCCTCACGACAGTCATCCGACTTCCTCTCGTGGAGGCTTGCCGTAGGCTGTTCAAATATCGAACTCCCGATTCACGATGAAAGGCCGCATGCCTTTGAACCAAATCGCACAATGCAGGGCGAAAAAACAAATATTTACACGCGGTAATCCGCTGTAGAGCCACGGGGCTCAAAGTTTATTTCGAACCGTTACCTTGATAGTACCACAGATTCTTGCAAAAAAGCTAGTTGAAAATGCGGATAATGCGGGGAAACCCGCGTACAGAATTGCTGCAAGAAGGGGACATGCCAGGCGGCAGAGGTCGAATTTTAAAGCCACGGATCGGTCTTGTTTAACAATAGAGGCAGGCGGTTAAGGCTTATCTGTTTTCGCTTCGACAAAGTCGCGAACCAGACGAAAGCCATAGGAATCGCTCCGCGCCCCGGGATCGGCTGAAGTGCGGGAGACAACCGTACACTGTCCTTGGTGCGTACTCCAAGAGCCGCCGCGAAGGGTCCGGTACATCCCGGTGAGCGGTCCGGTCGGATAATTGGTTTCTGCAAGGGACAAGGGATCTTCGCTATACCAGTCTTGCACCCATTCCCACACATTTCCAAGCGTGTCATAGAGTCCCCAAGGGTTAGGGCGTCTGCTCCCGACGGGATGGGTGTGTCCGTTACTAATCCCCGAATGCCACACATATTGATTCATGTTTTCACGCATATAGGATATGGATGAGCCAACTCGTGCGGCATATTCCCATTCTGCTTCGGTGGGCAATCGAAACCCGCCTTGCGGAATGGTACTATTCAAGCGTTTAATAAATTCCTGACAATCGTTCCAGCTTACGCTATCAACAGGCAGTTGCGGATCCTCTTGGAATTTGCTCGGATTATTTTGCATGACCTGTTGCCACTGTTGTTGGGTCACTTCGTATTTTCCGATCCAGAAACCGGCGGGAAGCCACACTTGTTTTCCGTTTTTCCAGCCTTTCTTTTTGTCTGTGCTTGTAGTGGATGCGCCAAAGTTGAAGTTTCCGTCCTCTATCCACAGCAATTCAATCGAAACACCGTTGCCCAGCGCTATACCGTCCGTTTTCGTGGTGTCGAAAAGGGCGGTTAGCATTTCTTTTTCTTCAGCCGTCGATTTTTCTTTTTCCTCATCCGTCGATGTTTCGGTTTCCGAATCAACGGCGTCTGCTTCCGCTTCTTTTTCCTCTGACTCTTTCTTCTCCGCCTTCTCTGTTTCTTTCCCTTTCTTTTTCTTGGAAGCTATTTTTGTGTCGTCCTTTTCCCCTTCCTTTTCGGAAGAGACAGACTCCTCTTTCTTTTCCATAGATGCCGCTTTAATTTCTGTTACAGCCTGATCATAGAAGGCTTGCGCATGTGTATAGAGCCGCGTTGACTTTTCGCCGTTTTTTTCTTCAGCGGCTTGTTTATACAGATCCTCGGCTTTTTCCCAAGTTTCCCGTGCTAGTTGCTCTGATTTCACGGTGTGCGCCAGCTTGCGCGCTTGCTCTGCTCCCTCCCGTGCCTGTTGTATGGTTACACCGCCGCCGCGCATAAAAGAATAGATCCCGCCTTTTCCCCAAGGGAGCTGCCAATCCATTTTCCAATAAAAAACTGTAAACAATAAAATGGCAGTGAGAAAGAGAATGCGCCATAAGGGGGAAGAAAAACGGCCTGTCCTATCTTGTTTACGCGATTGTTTGGTTGGCGCGGGTAATCCGTCTTCTTTGCCATCTTCCAAGAAACGGCCTTTTTGCCATTCCAACAGCATTTCGCTGGCGTCGTGGTAGCGGTTTCCGGGCGCCTTGCGCAGTGAGGTGATGATCACGCGGGACAGTCCAACGGGAAGGGTTGGATTGATGGTACGCGGGTTGGGCGGTCTGCTGTTGGCATGGGCATGAAGCACTTCTGTATAAGCCCCGGCAAAAGGCAGCTGCAAGGTGAAGGTTTCGAACATGGTAACCCCGAGACTGTACAAGTCGGAAGGGGGACCCGGTGTGCCGAAACGTTCCGGATCGATTTGTTCCGGTGACATATAGGCAGGCGTTCCCAGACCTGCGCCTTGGGTGAAGGTAAGCGCTGTCATGGCGGAGATCAAGCTGGCGTCTACCCGAATTCTGCCGATACCAAAGTCCATTAATTTTGCGTTCAGGGTATTTAGGTTGTTTCCCTGAATCATGATATTGCCCGGTTTGATATCGAGATGCAAGACCCCTTTGCCATGGGCATAATCCAGTGCTTTCATACACTGAGACGCGATTTCAAAAGCAACTGCAGGGCTGAGAATGAGGGGGAGGGATTCATCGCGTTCCCGATTCAAAGCGTCCCATCCGCCCGATTTATAAATCTGTGCCGTGCGGTAAATGATCTGGGCTAAGGTTTCGCCGGGCGCAAATTCCATGACCAACATGGTCTTGCCGTCCAGTACGAGCCGATCAATCAAGGATACAATATTGGGGTGTTGACCCAAGTGCGCCATCAATCGGCATTCATTTTCGAGACGTTTAATGATATCGGGGCGGGCGGCCCATTCTTCACGGAGTACTTTGATCGCCACCTTGCGTTTCAGATATTCATCGGAGGCTAAATACACATTACCCATGGCTCCACCGCCTAAAAGTGAAACCAGACGGTATCGATCACCAACAAGAATATTTTCATAATCCTGACCGAAAACATCTGACATAGTGGCTGTGCCTCCTTTAACTAACGAATGCATCAAAAAAAGATTTTTAGATCTCGGTTGCTCTATAGGCTTCTGCAAAGAGAAGCAATTTTGGAAGTCTGTGTGGCAATCTTAATTGCAACAAGGGGGACACGTCAAGCGACTCGACCCTTCTCTTTTCATTCAACTCAATAAGGAATAGTATAGCCCCTGGTTATATCTTTTCTGAAACCACTGATTGCGTGGACACACCTGCACGATAGAAACCTGATTGAATCCACTTGCACGACGCGCGGGCTGCAGTGCCCACAAAACGTCGTTGGAGATGAATCTATGAATCCAGAAATACGGGCCCTTATAGGGGATGAAGCACACTTCTGAGCTGGGCAATGGGCTCTCATCTGATTTTCTTTCAGTCGGTGTAAGCTGTTTTTCAAAAGAGATACTTTAAAAAAAGCGGCGTATTTTGTTGTATGATTGCCTTTGGCTGCAGCAAGGATATATGATGAATTCCAATGAAAATCTCCTATGACAAATGCTGATGGCAAGAGCAGCCAATAGGAGTTTGTGTTGGGAAGGCTCCTCTTAACGAAGGAATTGTGTTATGCGGATTTTGGTCATGGGCGCAGGTGCGTTGGGATCGGTAGCCGGCGGGTTTTTGGCCCGTGCCGGTCATGAAGTTCATCTCGTTGGGCGGCAGCCCCATATGGATGCCATTAAAAAGAATGGATTGGTTATTGAAGGTATCTGGGGAACCCATCACATTCGCATGCTTACATGCGCTGATTTTGTCGAAGCATTACCAAAGACCTGCTACGACTATATTCTGGTATCGGTAAAATCCTACGACACGGCACAGACCGCATCGTTGCTTCTTCCGGTACTCTCCGAAAAGACGTGGGTATGCTCTTACCAAAATGGCTTGGGAAATGCTGAATTGCTGGCAAAAGAACTGGGATGGAAACATGTCTTGGGGGCGCGCGTTATTTTCGGTGCTCGTATGGTCGAAGCGGGCCGGGTAGAGGTGACGGTCATCGCTGCGCCCACCGCCGTAGGCGGCTATGGCGCGCCGCAGGCTGATGCGGCAGCCCGGGCACTTGCCACAGCCATGGACGAAGCCGGCTTGCCTTCCCTCGCAACGGACCGAATCGAAACGATCCTGTGGAGCAAGGTCGCCTATAACTGTGCCTTGAATCCCTTGTCTGCCCTCTTCAACGTTCCCTATGGCGCCTTAGCAGAAAATGCGGATACTCGTGAGGCAATGGATCAGATTATTCACGAAATTTACGCAGTGGCAGCGGCGAAACAAGTGGTCATGGATCCGGATAGCCCCGAGGCATTTTTAACGTTGTTCTACACGAAAATGGTACCGCCCACGGCGGCTCATTATGCCAGTATGCGCGAAGATTTACATAAAGGCCGTCGTACTGAAATAGACGCACTCAACGGCGCTATCGTGCAATTTGGGAAGTCTCATAATCTTGCCTGTCCGGCAAATTCATTGCTGACACTTCTTATTCACAGTCGCGAGAAAAACTTTTTCAAGGCTGAGTGATGGTATAGGCAGTTTAGGCCCAAGCGATGAGTCCCATTTCATGCTGATGCCTAAAATCTTCATGTTTAGGCATGACTCTGACCGTGCATCCGGACATGCCGGTGGTTTCGCAGGCTGCGGTGCCTTTGTATCGGTAGTTGCCATTTCCTAAGTCTTCAACACAGGTCATAGCCGCCGCTTCCGGCGAGGTGAAATTCCCTTGGTAGTCTATTCCGCCATGGTAAATCTGTACTAATACGTCATCACAGCGAATATCGCCCAAATGTATTTGGGCGGTAATTTCGAGGGTATCACCGTAGCGCAGGTTTTGGACAGAACTGCTTTCGATCTGCTGAATAGTAACGGTAGACCATTTGTTGCGTATATCTCTTTTCCATGCGGTAAATTTGTGGATACGGGCGCGGTCATTTTGCTGCATATGTTGGCTGTGCTGTTGACAGGGCACATAGAACCGGTCGCCATATTCCAATACCATACGGCTGGTATTGAAGACGGGCGCAATGGTGCGAATGGCGTTTTTCATCCGTGCCACCCATTCCCGGGGCAGCCCTTCTTTGCCGCGATTGTAGAACATAGGAATGATTTCTTGTTCTAGGATTTCATAGAGGGCTTGGCTTTCAATATCGTCTTGTTCGGCAACGTCATCATAGGACTCACCCTTGCCGATACTCCAGCCGTTTTCACCTAAGTCTTCCGCTTCACACCACCATCCGTCAGGGATGCTGATATTTAATGCGCCGTTAGCGGCGGCTTTCATGCCGCTGGTGCCGCTTGCTTCCATAGGCCGGCGCGGCGTGTTAAGCCAGCAATCCACGCCTTGCAGCATATAGCGCGATACGTTGATGTCATAATCTTCAATAAAAACGACATGTCTTCGCAGTTCGGGATCTCGGGCAAAATGGAGAATTTGCCTGATGAATTCCTTGGATTGCGTATCTTGGGGATGGGCTTTCCCCGCAATGATCAGCTGTACCGGCATGGCGGGGTTCAGCAGTATTTTCCGCAATCGGTCGGGATCTTTGAAGAGCAGGGTCGCTCGTTTATAAGTAGCGAAACGGCGCGCAAAGCCAATGGTCAATGTTTCACCGTCCAATAATTCCCGCGCTTTGCGTACCTCTGTGGAGGGGGCGCTGCGATTAATTAATTGTTCTTCAACACGCCGCCGTGCAAAACTGATTAAGCGCTGGGTGCAGCGTTCATGAACACGGAATAGTTCCGTGTCGGGCACGGAGTCAATGCGATCCCACACGTTCTGGTCATGAGGTGTGGCGACCCAGTCCGGACCCAGATAACGGTCAAAGAGGTTGGCGAGATCTTTGGATACCCAAGTCGGCAGATGGACACCGTTGGTGACTGAGGTGATGGGCAGTTCACTTTCCGGCACATTCTTCCACACATTGATCCACATATTGCGGGCAACGGCACCGTGCAATTTGCTCACACCATTGGCGGCGGCAGACAGTTTCAGCGCCAATACGGTCATACAAAAGGGCTCTCGTGAATTGCCGGGATCTTGACGACCCAACCACAGCAAATCATCAATGGATATCCCTAAGGCATCACAATATTCTTGGAAATAAATTTTTATAAGCACGGCATCGAACATGTCATTGCCGGCAGGCACGGGAGTGTGTGTGGTGAAGACACTGCTGATCCGTACGATTTCGGCAGCTTCCCAAAAGTTGATGCCCTCTTGATCGATAAGATCGTGAATACGCTGCAGGGTCATGAAGGCGGCGTGCCCTTCATTGATATGGTACACGGTGGGCTCCAGCCCTAATGCCTTGAGGGCAATAACGCCGCCCATACCGAGCATAATTTCTTGCTTGATACGTGTTTCGCGATCACCGCCATAAAGCTGGGCTGTAATATTTCTGTCGGGCACGGCGTTTTCTTCGTGGTCGCAATCAAGAAGATATAAAGATACGCGGCCCACTTGACAGCACCAGATATAAGCTTTTACTTTGCGCCCGGGGAAAGGTACTTCTATGACGAGGGGTGAACCGTTTTCGTTCCTTTCTTGGGTGATCGACATGTTATGAAAATCATTTTTGGGATACAGTTCCTGCTGCCAACCATCTTCGTTCAGATACTGACGGAAATAGCCTTCGCGATAGAGCAAGCCCATCCCAACTAAGGGCATGCCCAGATCACTTGCGGCTTTTAAATGATCGCCGGCAAGGATGCCGAGACCGCCCGAATAGACTTTGATAGATTCATGGAGTCCAAACTCTGCGGAAAAATAGGCGACGAGGAAATCTTTAGAAACCTTTTCGTGTATGGAGCGCCAAACACCGTTGCCCCTATAAACCTTAAGCATGGAGGAGACGCGATCCAGATGAGCCAAGAAACTGGCGCTGCCCGCAAGTTCTTCCAGTCGGGCTTGACTGACCTCTCCCAGAAGTCTGACCGGATTATGTTCGACCCGTGTCCAGAGTTCCCGATCAATACGGAAAAAAAGATCTACAGCCTCGGGGGTCCAGCACCACCACATGTTATAGGCAATGTCTTCGAGATCCTTTAAGCGTTCCGGAAGTTTCGGCGTTACGGTATATTTCAGAATTTGGGGCATAGTATCGCATCCTTTATCTAAGTTGGGGGAATCCCTTCATCTAGTGCTAACACATTTCCCGCTTACTTCTATTTCAGGTGAAAAATAAGGCTCGTTGAAAGCGTCTTGTATAGCCCGGGAAAACTGCACGGATGCAGTGGTGAAACACAAAATAATGTGTCGATTTTGAGATATGTCATCTCTTGGGAAAGTGAAGCTACGACTTACACAGACTATTGTCCCACAAAGGGGGAAGATTTACAAATTTTATAGGGAGATCACGGGGCTGAGCAGTCTATTGCCGCAAAAGAGGGGGCACTTCGGCCGCGGCATAACGACGGGTAGGAAGGGACTGCAAGATCCCGGATGATTCTGCGCCGAAGCCGGGTTTCTTCTTCCTGGACAGTTCATGAGAAGGTGGCGTATCCGTGTCTTTTGGTGGATAAAGCACACCCGAAAAAAAAGCCCTTGTCCCCATCTTAAACAAGGGCGCCACTGATGTGAGGTGTAATCGTTTTTACTTAGATCAGAAACTCGTTCTTTTTCTGAATACGGAAATCATACCATGCCCGCCAGATGGTATACATAAAATCCCGAAAAGCTTCCGCACGCGGGGTGGAAATAGCGTTAATGTGCTTCATGAATGTCCTCCGTCCTGCTTAAATCAAAGCGGTCAAGAATATTTCTTTGCATCCCGATAACCATACCAAGCACGCCATAGGTCATTAAAGAAAGCCGTAAAGGCATCTGCACGCCGGGCTGTGATCTTTTTGACATGTTTCATTCGATGACGCTCCCATAATTATTATGACTTTAACACCCTCTATTTATAGCATATTCTATTGACAAAATCAACAAATATGCAATAATTTAAGAGTCGCTATCCGATGGCGGAGTGGGGCCGGGGCCGACCGGATTCCTGGGGTTTTTATTTTGAAACAACGGAACCGACGCCTGCAATATAGAAATGATGAAGGTAATCTTCACTTCAGGGGCTAGAGAATAGCTCAATGCAGGCTTTTTCGAAATTGAACGTAGATGTCGCATAGGTCGTCCTAAATCGTTATTGGTTATGGCTTAGAATTCTCCCTGAGATTCCGGATTATTGTCGATTCCTGTTTTCCAAAGAATAAGTGGACCTACCAGAGGGACAATAAAATCTGTCAAGAAAGACAATACAAAGCAGTATCTCGCTTGGGTGACTGATACGATATTGTCGCAAAGCCCTTCGGCATATTGCGGCGTTTTGCCGATCGTACGAATATGTTTCATGGATTTTCTCCTTGTGCATCAGGAAACACTACCGGTGCACGGTTTCGCTTTCTGCGAATCAATATAGTATTAATCTTTTGTGGTAACACCTTTATCTTACTATATACCTCAAGAGAGGATAAAGTTGCCCGTCTTGTGAAAGATCTGTAAAACTAACCTTCGGAATCACCTGACGGGAACTCAGCATTCGGCAAAAGGATTTCTTTGTCTTTAAATAGGGAAGATAAGATAATAATGATCTGTCCTGCCAAGCTGATATAGGTGCCAACATTCGCAGCCGCTTTTTGAACGGGACAGCATAATGAACGGATGTGCTTCATGTTAAAACGTCCTTATAAATACTATTGTGTTGATCCTTTCGCCCATCTTGATGCGAATGACGGATCTTCTGTGCGACGCGTCTGGCTCGTGCAGTTAAGCGCGCTGCACACGATTTTGTTTCAGAACGTAAAATCTCCATGAGAGATCTATAGCAACAGCTACGCTATTATCGTCATAGTATCATGTACCCGTGCGCAAGAACAAGCCTTGTTGCCTTTAAATACAATCCGGGGGCGCGAAAGTTACTGCGCCTTTTCCCGGTGACCCTATGGTTTAGTAGTCAAAATTTTATTTAAAGCGCCATGATAAAAATAAAGTTGCACTTGCCAAAATCAATCAGCGAAGCTTGCAGTACACGGTTTTTTTATTGCGGACAAGCTAAACATTCTCAGTCTGTCGGCTATGGCGGGGTTGATTTGTTTTTTAAGCGGTCTTAAGGAAGCGCCCGATGGCGTGTTATTTCATGTCTGATAGTTGCGAATTCCTCACATCTTATGTTAAAGTGTACATTCCCCCGTTAAGAAAGATATGTCAACAACAGTGTACTCTTATGGTCTTGTTGTTTCGTTAATAACCCCCCCATATTTCGAATTGTGGAGACTTTTTTATGCAGGATTGGATGCGTAAACACAGACGTTTCATCATGTTCTTTGTTCTGATTTTTATTGGTGTGCCCTTCGTATTTATGTTTGGCTCACCTTCCGGCTGCGACCGGCGCCAGCAAGCGGGCGGGCATCAAAACATCGAGGCGCGCAGTGTTGCGCAAGTCGGTGGAGTGCCGATCCTCGAATCAGAGTATCGACGTGCCTTAGACCGGGCTTTAGCGCCGCGCCGTCAACAAGGCGGTGAATCCGTAAGCTATCGGGATTTGGATCAAGATGGCACAGCGCAGCTGGTCATGGACGGATTGATTGACCAAGCTTTGCTGCGCTTGGTCGAGGGACAGCGCCGCTTTAAAGTGGATCGTGAATTGATGAGCGCAGAAATGCAAAAGTGGGATATGTTTCAAACCGAAGATGGTGAATTTAACCATGAGGCGTGGAACGAATGGGTAGGCAGCGTAGCCCGTTGGAATGAGATCTTCGACAGCGTGGGCGCTGCAATGACGCAGCAGGTTTATCTAAATACGGTTGCCGCTCCTGCGCGCCGGATACTGAGCAGCGAAGTCAACGATGAACTGAAAGCGGATCATGTAAAGATGCGCGTCAAGTATATGAAACTTGAACCTGCCGTCCATCCGACGGAAGAGGCGCTGCGCAGCCACTACGATGAAAATCCGGATGCCTACCGCTTACCCGAAAAAGTTAAACTTGAAATGATGCTCGTATCCTTGAGTCCGACCATGCCGGAACTTGCCCCTGAGTTGGTGGAGCGGGCGCGCAATAATGAAGACTTTGCGCAGCTGGCAACAGAATATTCCAGCTTGGCAGAGCCCGTAGGCGGTGAGCTGGGCTGGCGCACCTTGGGCGATTTTACCGATGAACATCTTAAACCTCTCTTTGCATTGAAGCCGGGCGAAGTCTCTGATCCTATTTTGGGGCCTGCCGCCTATTTCATCTACAAGAATGAAGAGGAAAGGGTCAATGAAGAAACCGGCGAACGGGAAGTCTTTGGCCGCCAAATCGTTTTGAATGCTACCTTAACGGCTGAAGAGAGAATGGAAAGGGAAGCCCGGGCTGACGCCTTGTTGGATCGTCTGCAAGGAGGTGAAGACGCCGCCGCCATTGCCGAAGAAGAGGGCTTGACTCTGGAACAAACCAACTTCTTCGACAGAACTACGGAGCAAATTGATTATGTTGATGACAGTGATGTTCCCGGCTTCAGGGCACAGGGTGTGACTGCAACTGACGACGAATGGAAACAGATCCGAACTCGGACTATCCTGTATCTGGTTCATGCTGTGGATCGTGAAGAAGGCGCATTGCCTCCCTTTGAAGAAGTACGTGATGATGCAGTGGATAAAGTGATTGCTGCAGAAAAGGTCACGGAAGAGTATAGAGAACAGGTTCGAGTTTTAGCGGATCAAATTAAAGAGCAAGCCGGTTCCTTAGAAGAAGCCAAAACGAAATTCCCTGAACTTGACGCCCCCATTTTGGAAATTGATGAAGGATTTACGCGCAAAGATTCCCTGTTCCAACATCAAATTTATGTGCAGGCATCGCAAGTGTATGAGTCCTTAAAAGATGTTGCGCCGGGAACGCTCGTGGGGCCTGTGACCGGTATGCTGCAAGACACGTGGTTTTTTGAATTGATCGATCGTGTGGAGCCCTCTGAAGAAGAATTGGCAGCCCTCGATGAAGAACGGGAAGACATCGAAAAGCGTATCAAACAGATGAGTGAACTTGAACTGTTTGCCGACTTTACAAAAGATATGCGGGAACGCATGTTGGCGAAGGTTGTCTATACACAAGACACGGAGCTGCTCGACGCTATTTTAGGCAGAAACGAAGAAGAAGATGAAGGCGAAGCCAATGATCTTCTTGAAGACGAAAGTATAGCGATTGACTTAGACAGCGCCGAGGAAGACGCTGCTCCTGCGGAAACAGCAGAAACCGAAGAAGAAGCTGAAGAAATAGAAGTCGCTGAGATCGAAACCGAAGCTTCAGCAGATTCATCCGAAGAACCGGCATCTCAGGAAGAGGCTGCCGAATAAGGACGTACTCAATCAGGTACTTGTTGTTCGCCCGTATTATAGGGTGCCGATGATGAAATGTGATACAACAGAGTGATTGCCTTCCTTCGGCAAGAAAGACGCTGCTCATCAACCCAGGTAGGCTGCAGATTCT
>JAAYJI010000234.1 GCA_012523015.1 Candidatus Hydrogenedentota bacterium | reverse complement strand
GTTTTATACGGTCATCTCGTGTAAAATGGTGGTGGGACATTATGGACTCCTTCGGGTGTTTGGTTAGAACTATTGTACCGAAGATCTCTGTGATGTCCTCTTTTATTGCACCCGTTGCATTTCAACCTTGAATCCGCCCCTGCCCCACTTCCAAGATGAGTGAAAAGACGGAGGCTTTATTTTGATACAATTTTAAGCTGATTAAAAGGTTTTATGGGTGTAATTCGGCAGCAAGATTGGCAGGTTTGTAAAACATAAGGCGGATTCAAGTTTTAAAAGCTTTCGCCAATGAAGTATGATCTTGTAGACACAACTAAAGAAGGCTCCCTATGAATAAAATCTCTTTCATTTCACAGATCAGTAAATTTTTTCTTGCGGTCCTTGTTTGTTTTGGCATAAACACAGTGGGTACGGCACAGGTCATCCGCTGGCCGGCTGTTGCAGGCATTAATTATCCGGCGGAACCGGAAGTGCTTTTACATACGGTGCGCAATTTTTTTGACCGTGCCGATACACCCGAATTAAGCGAGCGCCTCACCGCAGTGATCGCCTCCGCCGCCCCCTATGCGCTGGCAGGCGAAGTCACCGCCCATGCTTTCAAGTCCTTACAACCCGGACAATATGAACGAGTCATTATTATCGCGCCGGGGCATGGGCCTATGTTTGAGAATTGTTCCTTGCCTACCGTTGATATTTTTTTGAGTCCTCTTGGCCCGGTGCCTGTGGATGCGCCCGCCGTTCGTTATCTTTTATATTCGCCTTTGTTCCGCGCCCATCAGCTGCGTTACCAGCAAGGGAAACCCGAAGACCGCATTCATGAATATGAATTTGCCATTGAATCGTTGCTCCCCTATCTACAGCAACGGCTTCAAGAATTCAAACTGGTTCCCATCCTCGTCGGTGATTTACGGGATCCACAAGGGAAAGTAAATACCAATACAGTCCGTGCCATCGCAGAAACCATTAAGATGATCATCAATGAACGTACATTGGTTGTGGTTGCCTCCAGCTTTACGCACTACGGTTCCGACTACGGTCCCTTAAAATTTGAAGATAATGTGAGCGACCATATTGCTAAATTAGACCGGCAAGCTTTCGAAACAATCCTCTCCTTAAATCGTGAGGGCTTCCGTGAGTACATGGCAAAAAGTTCCAATGTTATCGATGGTAATTATTGCATTCAACTGTTATTTTATTTGCTGCCCAGATCATGCCAAGCGCGGATTCTCGCTTATGATACGTCCATGTCCAAAACAAAAGAAACAGACCGTTCCGTCAGTTATGCCTCTTTTGTTTTTCATGATTTGGAAAAGCCGGCCTTGTCTGCGCAGCCGGAGAAGGTACGCCCGCTCATCTTTCAAAACCCGGAAGAAATGACTGCACCAACCGAAAGTGGGATGGAAAAAGAAGCGGAGACACTGCCGAAGGAAGACACAAATTTACCAACTGAGGAGACGACACCGTCCGAACCTTGAAGCCCATAAACCCTACTATAACTGTCCCGCCCTGTCATCTTGCTACGATTTCAACAGAAATGGGAACGGTCCGGCAAAGATTTAAACAAAAGAAATTCAAGTTTGAAATAGAGCAACAAAAAAGAACATACTAGACCTTACAGACCACAGTAATGTTGTCTCGTCCGTCTTTAATTAACCACTTTCTTTTCACATAAATGGAGATATTTTCATGGCAGTTATGCATCCCGGAGCCATCGCCGATTTTGAAGGGAACTATGTACCCACAGAAGAGGCGAAAATCAGTATCATGACCCATGCCTTCAATTACGGCACCGGTCTCTTCGAAGGTATTCGCGGTTATTATAATCAACAGGAAGATAATATTTTGGTGTTTCGGCTTCCTGAGCATGTGGACCGCATGGTGCGCAATGCCAAAGTCCTGTGCATGGACATTTCCGAAGACGCCAAGACCATCGAAAATAATTGTGTTGAG
>JAAYJI010000233.1 GCA_012523015.1 Candidatus Hydrogenedentota bacterium | reverse complement strand
TCAAAAAAGCGTCTTAAAATCTTTTGATGATACGCAGGGTCAATACCAATTCCTGTGTCACTGACCGACAGGCTCAGCGAAGTGGGCGTTTCTTTCCTAACGCTTAAGGTTATCGTGCCTTCATTCTCGGTAAACTTTACCGCATTATTTAATAAAATTCCCAGCAATTGGCGCAGTTTTTCGCGGTCGCCCCACGCATATACGGCCGACTCCTCTACATCCAAGTGGGTATTGATATTTTTCTCTTTGGCAGAAGGTAAGATGGCCGCGAGCGCTTCCTTGCCCAAAGCGACCGCGTCATAGAGATTGATCGACAGTTGAATGCCGCGGATTTGCATACGGCTAAATTCCAACATTTCATTGATATGCAACAGCAGATGACGGGCATTCCTATCCATCACTTTGAGCGCATGCTCTTGCGCTTCCGAAACGTCGCCCAGACTATTGCCCATAAACATTTCGATATAGCCTTGGATCGTGGTCAAAGGCGTGCGCAGCTCATGGGTCACATTGGACAGGAAACTATCTTTCGCCCGGTCGTGGAGGCGCAGCTCTTCATTAATCCGCTCTAATTCCCGAGCACGGACCGTCAATTGCTGCTGCATATGTTTTAAGTCGGCAATAGGCGTGATCACCAGTGAATAGCCGGCTTCTTCCTTATCTTGGCTCGGCAAATAAACGACGCCGGTCAAGGTGGGGAAGGCGCTGCCGTCTGCATTTATAAATTCCACTTCTTGACGGAAGCCTTTGCCGCTCGGCTCTGACTTTGCCTGCACAAAAAGGTTGAGTAATCGTGATTTACCTAATTTATCAACGTAATCAAAAATTTCAGAGCCCTTAATTTGATCAACAGAGCGCTTCAGTAAATCACAGACCTGATTATTTACAAAACGAATGTGGTACTGCATGTCCAAGGTTAAAAAACTCTCGTTCATGGAGTAGAGCAAATGGTGGAGTCTCCGTTCCGATAAGTGCAGCTTTTCTGTTTGTTCTTCCACTTGCTTTTTAAGATTCCGTGCATGTTGTTCAACCTGCTCCGTAAGGCGCCGGTATTCCGTAATATCCCGAACCGTTGCCATAGTCAGGCTGTGTCTTCCCTGTTTATCAAAAACAGGGGCGCCATTCATAAGAAAGACATGGTCAGCCCCATCCACGTTCCAGACAATCTCATATTCAGAGGTTACCCCGCCCGCCCGAAAGTCCAGCTGGCGCGTAATCATATCGAGCCCCATGTTGGTCGCTAATTTTCGCGCATCTTTACCGAGCGCCTCTTGCCGAGACATTCCAAACATGTCCAGTATCTGCTGGTTTACCAAAACGACGGTGCCTTCCGGCGTGCTCAGAATAAAACCTTCAGAAATATGTTCTGCCAAGAAGCGAAACCGATCCGCCATTTCGTCAATACCCGCGCCGGTACGCACCGCCGTATAGAGCACGACGAATAAGCCCAGAAAAAGGCTGAGCATCCCAACAATCTGAGAAATATTCAAATAGGCATCAGCAGGATATTCGTCTCCGGAAAAGCCGCCTGCAAGCCCTGAGACACTATAAGCAGCGCCGATAATCAGCAACAACACACCGATAACCATACCGAGCCGTTCCCACATGCTCGTTTGGTAGCGGGAGAG
Organism: Candidatus Hydrogenedentota bacterium; assembly: GCA_012523015.1. NCBI lineage: Bacteria > Pseudomonadati > Candidatus Hydrogenedentota > Candidatus Hydrogenedentota bacterium. Next base: position 12,345 of record JAAYJI010000233.1, on the reverse strand, counting down.
CTGGCTGCTTGCTGTATATAGAGGAATAGAGACAGATAGAATTAAAGCACAATAGCGCCAAAAGGGTGTGGCGAGCTGCTGGGAGTAGATGACTCCGCCAAGTCCAATAAATACCGGAATGACATAAAAGGTTAAGCGGCTTTGCGTTTCGAAACGAATCATATCTGTCTTCTACTGGTTGTTCAAACGAGAATAATTTACTAAGATGCCGTGTTTGTTAGCAAGGAACGTTGTTTCTGTATTTCAAGCTGCGCCAGTTGGTCACAGCGTTCATTGTAGTGGTTGCCAGCGTGTCCTTTAACCCAAATCCAGTTAACTCGGTGTATTTTGCAAAGCCTATCCAGCTCTTGCCACAGATCCACATTCAACACAGGTTGGTTGCCACGCCTCCAATTGTTGCGCTTCCAGTTTTTAATCCAAGAGGTAATTCCATCAATTAAATATTTTGAATCAGAATGTAAATCAACGCGACATGGTCTGGTGAGCGCTTCCAGCCCTCGGATCGCCGCTGTTATTTCCATGCGGTTATTGGTCGTATCCGGGCAGCCGCCGCACAACTCACGTTCATGTCCCTTAAAAAGGAGAATCGCAGCCCAACCACCGACACCGGGATTGGGCTCACAGCCGCCATCCGTATAAATCGTTATCGGCGATACCGTGGTTTGATCTACTGTTTTTCCCATAGCTTTATTTTACTACATTAAATGGGTTAAATCACACTATATTGTATATCCTCCACGGATTATACCTACAATTTGTGTTATATCATAATTGTAGACAGGAAATTCAAATTTCGAATCGACAATTATTTCAATCAATCTTTCCCTTGTGTTACTATTATAGACACCCTTTGAGATAGTGGGATGCTTGTGTTTGGAAACCTTTTCGTAAGTTCTTGAAAGAAAAATGACATGAGATTAAAATATCAATTTTTTGCCCTCCTATTTTCCATCGCTTTTCTAGCACTCGGCTGCGCCAAAGACCGCGCTTCCGATGCTGTATTTACCGACTCCCAATTTACAGCGACCCCCGACGAGGCACAAACTCGGCTCAAAGATATTGTGCGCGATCAAATCTCGGAAAACAGCGCTTCCCGAGAACCTCAAGTGTTACCGGTAATCTATCGCCGGCCCTACTATTTCAAAGAATATTTTATCTACACCGATGCTATTGAGGATGTGGAAATCGAGTTCCGCGATAATGACTCGCGGGCGAGGCCCCTCATCGCAGAAGTAAAATTAAACAAAATTCGCTATTCAACTCAAATGCATCGCAAAGAAGCACGCGCGGCCGCTGATACCGATTTCCTGCGCGATGTGGGCGAAGAACTGCTCGTCTACGAATGGCGAAATGGGCGTTGGATAAAAACGGGAGCAATTTTTGACGCCCGAACAACAGAAGAACAAATCAACGGCGCCTGGGTTCCCCATGAGGAGGAAACAGTCCGTGTGAATCCCGAAGAAGACCAGCGCGGTTGGTTTGGACGTATGTGGGAGCGTATTCGTGGCGGAGAATAAGAGTTCGACCTCTGAAGTAATGCAAGAAACAACGGCGCAGCCATGGGAAGAAACATGTACGCCAACCATGAGACTGCGGGATCGTTTTTTCCTATGCCTCGCGTTTCTAATAAGTATTATCCCTATCTTTTTATACGACCCCGGCATTGTCGTCGGTGAAACCGTGACCAGTCGGTTAGCATCCGTTTACGCCCTAATCCATGACGGCACTTGGTACGTTGACCGACCCCTTACCGAAGCGCCTGATCCCTATGAGGTGCGGACCGTCGATAAGGTACAACTCCCGAATGGGCACATGATTTCCAGTAAACCGCCGGTCTTGCCTTTCTTAATGGCTGTCGAATATGTCGCTATGAAGCGGGGATGGGGCTTGAACTTGGACGATGACGCGGCATTAAAGCCCCTATTGACAGTTATGATTCTCACACTCATCAAGCTGCCTTATGTGGTAGGTATGCTCTTCCTCGCGTTATTGCTCAAACTCTATACTAAGGATGGCTTCCGAGCGGGCATCGCCTTGCTTTGTGCTGCTTTTGCAGCACCCATTTTGGGCTATGCTTTTCAAATCAATAACCACACGCCGGCCGCCGCGGCTTTATGTGGCGCCCTTTATTTCGGTTTTGGACTCTATACGGAGAAGCTGAAAGCGTCGGCGTGGCGCTTCATCGTCTTTGGATTTTGCAGCGCCTTTGTATTTGTGACGGACATCCCCACAACCATCTTCCCTTTTTTAATCGGGCTTGGACTGCTCCTCAAATTCCCCCGAAAATGTATCGTCTGGGCGTCCGTAGGCGCAGCACCCTTGCTGCTCTTACATGTTGCGCTGATGATCATGATTACCGGCAGCCCCTTGCCTGTACAAGTGAGAATGGATGTATTCAATTTTAGGAATTCCTATTGGAGAAATCCTATAGGTGTCGATGGTTTAGACGAAAGCCGCTTGACCTATTTGTTTCATATGAATTTTGGCCGCTTCGGCAGCTTTGTTCTATTTCCCGTATTGTTACTGGCTTTCCCGGGCGCAGTACGTATGTTCCGCAACAATACCGCAGGGCTCCGCTCTTTTGTCCTTGCTATGGTTGCCGCCATTGCTGCCTTAACCGTCTATTATGTGCTGAAAACCGATAATTATGGCGGTGCAGCCTACGGATTCCGTTGGCATATTGGTATGGTTCCTGTCTTGATATTTTTCAGCCTCCCTCAAATCCTTGCCTTCCGAAAGCCTATCCACTGGTTCCTTTTTCTGCTCCTAGTAGCCGTCTCTCTCTATTCCTGCTGGGAATGCGTACAGGCTCCTTGGGGAGACAGTCATGAATGGACCTGCCGCCTTTTCTGGGGCCCTGTTTTATGACACAGCCCTGAAAGGGGAGCCTATCTGACACCGGTCGAAAAGGATTTATATTTAAATGCCCGGGGCAGGGAGGAGCGTCTTTCAATCGTTCAGCAAGGCAGTAAGACAGTATTCTTCTGTCGGGCGGTCTGCGGGCGCTGAAAAAGGGAAGAGCGGGCGGCGGCGCGTTGAAGCTGCGGGAAGTCTTTTGTAGTCACAAAAAGACCAGTTCGCGGACGAGCGCAATAGAGACTCACGAAAGAGTTGGATAGGGGAGGGACTCAATTGCCCCGGAACTTTACCCAGCCGAAGAACCAATGTCGCTTTAGTCGCACAGAGGGTTGCGCAATTCGTCCACACACACGCCAAATCATCCACATAGGCATCTGGATTGTTTTGGTTGGTTCGACCGATTGGCTCCTCCGTTATGCCCAGCAACCACAAGCGCAGCCATTGCGCCGAAAAAAAATGATCCATTCCATAATAAGGCGGCGAACAGAGGACACAGTCTATATCCTTCACCTTGGGATAGACTTCCAAACAGCGATTGTCGCCCGGTATATACGCGCCTGAAGCGGCTCTCATAGAGCGGTCAAAAAAATAATGAATACGGCGGGTCAAGAGTTTCATGAAATCGACTTCCGGAGGCCGATGTTTTTCTTGTTGCCAGTAAGCAATCAGTTCCTCTTTAGGCGGACAAAAAGTGCGCGGCATATGATTGGACAAATAGCGCGGGAAGCCGGCGCTTTCAGGGCCGTGAAGGATACCTGCCACAAGGGCGTACAACACCCTGTCCAATTCTGTTTGTGGAGCTTCTTTAAAATGCGCGCGAAAGGCGCATAAGACCTCTAGCACAGACTGTGAAAAACAGCGACGAAAGAAAGGCTCTGATTCTATTTCTTTGGAAAGTCCTTTATTCACCACGATCGATTCTGCATGGTCAATCAGTTCTTGAACGATGGGGGAGGCTAGTTTTGCTTGAGTAAGGGCAGCCGCAAAAGGATTGGAGTCCATACCGTAGACCTGACATTTTTTGATTCGTCCTGCCAATAGAGTTGTCCCGCCGCCGCAGAAAGGATCAAAGACCTTTTTAACATTGTTTTCCTCAAAAAAATTCAAAGGGAAAGATAAGGGAAATTCCGTAAAATAAGGGCACAAGCTATCCAACAAATAACTGTGGTCAATTGGCACAATCAACGCTCCTAAATCGCTTAATAGCGTTTCCAGAACGATGGAATAAACAAAACACAGATCGCGTACAACTCCAATCGTCCCATGGCCATCAGCAAGGAAAGCAACCATTTCCCGCTCATGGGAATGGTGGCGAAAGATTTCACGCCAAAAGCGACGCCAATATTATTGATACAGGAAAAAGTTGCTGAAAAACCGTTGTAAATCGGTATATCAAGAAAAGACAAATACAAGACACCAACAGCAGTAGAAAAAGCATAAATGACAAAGAAACTTAAAAGAGATTTTTGCTGTTCGGTGGTGATAACGAGGTCGCCTACTCGGAGCACTTGAATATCTTTGGGGCGAAAAGCGTGTTCTAAATGTTTATACATGAGTTTGAACAATATGAGTACCCGGATTACTTTCAAGCCGCCTGAGGCAGATCCGGAGCATCCGCCGACAAGCATCACTGCATGGGAAATACATTGGGAAAAAACAGGAAATGAATCAATGTCTGTTGTAACAAATCCTGTTGTTGTCATAATAGATGCGGTTTGAAATAGAGAAAAGGAAAAGGGCCTGGAAAAGCCGGCGCGGTGAAGATCTATTCCAATTAAAATAAAAAAGAACATCAGTAAAAATATATAAAAACGGAATTCCGAATTCTTTATTAAGGTTTTAAAATCCCCGGTACTAACACAATAAAGGAGACTGAAACTCGTGCTGCACGTCACCATAAAAATGATGAGGATCGCCTCAATCAATGGGCTCGAAAATGCTGCAATACTATCCTGCTTCGTAGAGAATCCGCTCGTGGATAAGGTCGAAAAGGTATGACAAAGGGCATCAAATCCATTCATGCCTGCCGCCCAAAGCAATGCCGTTAACAAAAAAGTCAATGTCAAATAGAGTTTCAAAAGAATAATGGCCGAGTCTTTAATTTTCGGTCGTATACTTTCTTTATCCAATCCCGGCATTTCCGAGCGATACAGCAATTTACCGCCGGCACCAAGGAAGGGCAGAATAATAATCAGCAACAAAATAATCCCCAGACCGCCGAGCCAATTGGTGAAACTTCTCCAAAATAAAAGACTTTTAGGCAGCGCTTCAATATCGGTGAGCACGGTGGCGCCTGTAGTCGTGAATCCCGACATGGATTCAAAATAGGCGCTGTCAAGACCAAGTTCACCGGAGAAAAGATAGGGCAAAGCCCCGTAAAAAGCGGTCATCAACCACCCCGTCCCCACCAAAGCCAGCGTTTCCCGATGATACAAAGGAGTGTTTTCACGCCGACTCAACACATATAGGAGTAGTCCGGTGGTAAAGGAACATAGCATGGTGCTTAGAAAAGCGCCGCTCATCTTGAATTCCCAATAAAACAAACTGCACAGAAGGGAGGGGATGAAAAGGATTGAAACGGCCATACTGACCAAACCAAGATTTTTTATCAAAGAGCGATGGTTCATAATTTATTGTAACCGCGAGTCTAGGGATTGCAGCACATTCGACTTATAGAAGCGATTCCTATATAGTAGCTCAATGTCCGGTAAAAAAGCGTTGCGCATAGGCGATAGCATCACTTTTCGTAATGACGACGATGGAATCGCCCGACCGGAGCACATCATCGCCGCCGGGCACAAAAGCCGTATCATTACGAATAATAGAAGCGATCAATAGATTGTGCGCCTTTGACCAGTTCAGATCACGTAAGGGTTTGCCAATAGTGGAGGAGTTGGCACCGGGTTTAATTTCCAAGACTTCCATATCGCCTTCGCGAAGAATGGACGAAGTAGAGATAGATTGTTGGCGCAGGATTTTCAACACACTGTTGGCGATGGCGTCGCGCGGTGTTACCACCATGTCAATACCCAATTTCACCACCAAAGGCACAAAGTCGGGATGATGCACCACTACCGCCGCCATGTTCACACCCACTTCACGGGCGAATACGCCGGCGATAATGTTGCGTTTATCATCCTCTGTAGTTGCCACGAAAAGATCATAATCGAAAACATGTTCTTGTTCGAGATTGTGGCGCGATGTAGCATCGCGATGCACCACATGCACATTGGCCTTACGAAATCCGGTGGCTATATGTTCCGCACGCTCCTTGTCTTTCTCGAAAAGTTTCACAGACGCCACTTTTCCTTCCAAAGAATGTGCGATGGCTCGGCCAATCGTACCGCCTCCCATAATAACGATATGCTCCATGCGCGGCTCAACGCCTTGGAATTTTTGCAGTGCGCCGTGCATGAGTCCGCGTTTACCAATCAAAGAAACTTTATCGCCGGCAAAGATACGATCCTCGCCCGTGGGGATACTCATTTTCCCGTTGCGCTCCAAGACCCCCAAAAGCACACCGCTGCCCGGCGGCAATATGTCGCGGAGCAATTGGTTGTCTGCCGGAGCCTTCGCACTCACTCGAACCTGTCGGAGTTGGATTTGTCCCCGTGCAAAATCTTCTGATGCCAAGATGCCGGGATAGATGATATAATTCACAATTTCTTGCGCGGCCAGTGCATCCGGACTGAGCATGTAGTCCACATTCATAAAGCCTTCGTAGAGTAAGCTTTCTTCAATAAAGACATTCTTCTCCACCCGCGCCAAAACCTGTCGTGCGCCCAGACCTTTGGCGGCTGCAGCCGCAATAAGATTGGTCTCGTCTGATCCTGTACAGGCAATAAACAAGTCCGACTCACCCACCTGCAAGGATTGGAGCAGCAGGGCGGAATTCCCGTCCCCGTACACAATCCGTGCGTTGAGCGATACATCAATCTGTTCATGACGTTCAGGATCAATCTCAATGACCGTTACATCATAGTCTTTTTCACTGAGCATATGGGCAAGATAAGAACCAACACGCCCGCCGCCCACTATAAAAATGTTCATGACGCCTCCATGGCGATAGGAAAGAAGGAATTAGAAAGTTTTTTATTCTATCACACCATTCAGTTAAAATAACAAGATCACATTCAGATTACACCGGAAATAGTTTTCCGCAGCGCCGGCAGTCTCGGCTAAAAAAATGATAGGCGTCCTATCGCTATAATGGGGTGGACAACCGAGACCTGCCACGCGGCTTATTGCGCCGTGACAAGCTGTTGTTTTTAAAATCTTATCCAATCCTTAGAAAGAGATATTCCACCTTTAAAATGGATACAAATAATAAAGATAATACGAACAATGCGTGGCAACAGGTAGAACGGGCGCGCCATGCCGACCGGCCGCGGATGATGTTTTTTATAGAAGCGCTTTTCGAAGATTTTATCGAATTACATGGGGATCGATGTTCAGGCGATGATCCGGCAATCGTGGGGGGACTCGCCCGATTCAACGGAGAAACCGTCATGGTCATCGGGCAACAGAAAGGCGTTGCGACCGATGAGAAAGTTTATCGTAATTTTGGGATGGCTCATCCCGAAGGCTACCGTAAGGCATTACGCTTAATGCGAATGGCGGAGCAATTTTCTTATCCCATTTTGAATTTTGTCGATACCCCTGCCGCGTACCCCGGTATCGAAGCAGAAGCTAGGGGACAAGGCAGTGCCATAGCCCAAAATTTATTGGCTCTTTTCTGTATTAAAAGTCCCATATTTGCCGTTGTACTCAGTGAGGGCGGCAGTGGAGGGGCGTTGGGTATCGCCGTCGCTGATTATATCGTTATGTTTGAAGGAGCCCTGTATATGATTTGTCCGCCCGAACGCTGCGCAGAAATTCTTTGGCGCGATTCTAAAAAGAAAGGACTGGCAGCACAAGCCCTGAAAGCTGGGGCCTCAGACCTGCTCGCCGGCGGACTCATCGACAAAATACTGTCTGAATCAGAACATAACGGAACACTTGACCCCGCCTTTATGGCAGCGAACTTGAGAAAAGAGATTGCCTATTTTTTGAAACAATATAAAGATGGCTATTGGTCTGTCGAACAACGTCAACAAAAATTCCGCAACATAGGCGTGTGGAATCTGGCAAGCCATGACTAAGAAAGACAAACAAACAGAAGAGGTAATGCTGGAAATCAGACTTTTACCGCGTGCGTCAAGTCCGCGGATAAAAATCTCTGCCGAAGGGATCCTTCATATCGCGGTCACAGCGCCGCCTATAGACAACGCTGCGAACCAAGCATTAATTTCACTATTAGCTAAAATACTGAAGAAACCAAAGAACTCGATTCAATTAGTGGCAGGACTCCGGTCAAGAAATAAACGTATCAAAATAAGTCAGGCGAATAAAGAAGAAGTTATGAAATCGCTTGAACTATTCAGTGGAAATAAACCATAATAACCAAGGCTTGAATATCCCGTGAATCATGAAACTTTCGGTCCCTTGCCGGTATTAATACAAGGACGGGATTTGATTGTCCTTTCCCGTTGTTAGCTAAGACAGGAAGCCGAGTCAAAAGAATTTGTTGACATAATTTTCGCTTTATTATAATATTGTTAAATAATAGAGGTCGAATAGATACAGGAGAATGCGTTGAATCTGAAAAAGCGTATTGAGACAGCACAAAAAGTCTTGACAGCAAAACTGCAGGTAGAACCGGAGATCGCCCTTATTTTGGGCACAGGTTTAGGAATGCTATCTGACCAAATCGAATCTCCGGAAATAGTGCCCTATGAATCGCTGCCCGGATTTCCCGTATCCACAGTAGACAGTCACGCCGGAGAAATAATTTATGGTTCTTTAGCAGGACGCCGTGTCATCGCCTTCAACGGACGCTTTCACCGTTATGAAGGCTATTCCATGCAAGAATTATGTTTTCCCGTCTGGTTCGCAAAAGCCTTAGGCGCACATAGCTTGATTGTTTCCAATGCGGCAGGCGGTTTAAATCCTCAGTTCTCTGCCGGGGATCTTATGGTCATTACCGATCACATCAATTTGATGATAGATAATCCGCTCATTGGAAAAAATGACGATAGTCTGGGTCCACGCTTTCCTGATATGTCGGCACCGTATACACCGGCACTCATAGACCTTGCAGAAAAGGCCGCATTGGAAGAAAAGATAAAGCTCCGGCGCGGCGTGTATCTCGGCTGTGTAGGTCCCTGTTTGGAAACCCGTGCTGAATACCGTTTTATGCGTATTATCGGCGCGGATGCCGTGGGTATGAGCACGGTGCCGGAAGTAATCGCCGCTGTTCATGCCGGCTTGAAAGTACTGGGCTTTTCAGTCATTACCGACGAGTGTTTTCCTGATGCTCTCCAGCCCGCCGATATCAATAAGATTATTGAAACGGCGAATGCATCGGAACCGCTTTTAACACGTATTGTAATGAGATGTGTTGCCGGCTTATAAATAACGTTTTTTGAATTAAAGGGGATTTATAAAATGATCGTAAAAATTGTTCGCGTTCTCTTTGTGGCAGCCTGCATCATTTTGGGTCTCACTTGGGCGCGCCTGATCTTAGGTAATCTGGAAGAGGCCGGTCAAGTGATTCAAAACCGACTGATGTGGACTTGTTTGGGGGGCTTTGCCGGGGCGCTTATCTCGGGCGCTGTTTTGATACTGCTCTTCTTTGTGACGCAAGAGATGTACGAGCGCGTCGCACCTTCCGTCGTCGCTGTTGTGCTTGCGCTCATTGCCGGCTATTCTGTTTCCCGTTACATGCTCTTTTGGCTGCCCGATTTGGAAGTAACCTATCAACTCTTTATTTCGGTCACCATTGTACTTGTCTTTGGATACATCGGCATCTACCTGGGCCTCACACGCGCCTCCAATTGGACCGCTCTCGTTTCGGCTGTGCGGACACGCAATATCCAATCGTCCACATCTGTATCCTTAAAGCTTGTGGATACAAGCGTACTCATTGACGGGCGCATCGCAGACATTTGCCTGAGCGGTTTTATTGAAGGCACCTTGTTGATTCCCCGCTTTGTCTTGAAAGAACTTCAAAATATTGCCGACTCCTCCGATATTATCCGCCGCGCCAAGGGCAGGCGTGGCTTGGACATCCTCAAAGCCCTCCAAGAAAGCGCCTATCCTGTCGGCGTGAGTATTATTGAGGATAACCCCGGCAACAGCCGTGAAGTGGATGAAAAACTGGTGCTGCTCGCCAAGCAATATAATGCACGTATTTTCACCACCGATTTTAATCTGAACAAAGTAGCGCAAATTGAAGGCGTCGTCGTGATGAATATCAACGACCTCGCGAACGCGCTGAAACCCGCTGTACTGCCCGACGAAACCATGGAAATTAAGCTCATCAAAGAAGGCAAAGAACCCACGCAGGCTGTGGGCTATCTCGATGACGGAACCATGGTGGTAGTCGATAACGGACGCGGCTATTTAGGGCGCTCTGTTCAGGTTTTGGTAACCAGTGTTTTACAAACCTCTGCCGGAAGAATGATTTTCGCCCGTTTCAACGGCCTCTCTAAATGAAGTTTCAGATTATCATTCCCGCCGCAGGGCTGGGACGCCGCTTAGGAGCAGATCAACCCAAAGCTTTGGTACCCCTTGCGGGAAAGCCGCTTATACTGCATACCCTTGAACGCTTCGCCCCCATGGCAGGCAACACGAGGATGATTGTTGTTCATCCGGAATCATGGCACAAGGAATTTGCAGCAGCAACGGCATCGCTGCACGATAGCATTATCTTACTACCGGGCGGTTTAGAAAGAAGCGACTCTGTCGAAGCCGGACTCAAAGTCTTGGACAGGGACACGGATATTGTGGTGATCCACGACGCTGCACGGCCCTTCATAAGGCTTGCTGCCGTGCACAACGCCGTGGCAACAGCTCAACAAGAAGGAGCGGCAACGGTGGCGATTCCTGTGTCGGATACCATTTTGCAAGGCGATGAAGATGCTTTCTTGGAACGCACACCGGACCGCTCACGGCTGTGGGCATGCCAAACGCCGCAAGTATTCCAAACCCACATTATTAAAGAGGCTTACAAACAAGCTATTGAAATACGGCGCGCAGTGACCGATGACGCTTCCTTGGTACGGCTTGCAGGATTCCCCGTGAAACTCGTAGAAGGCAACGCAATAAACTTTAAAATAACGACGCCTGAAGATATTGTTTATGCAGAATATTTAGTGCAACGAGGAATGCTATGATACGAATCGGTATTGGCTATGACATACATCGTTTAGAGGCGGGAAAAACATTAATCTTAGGCGGCGTCACCATTCCTTTTGAACGTGGATTTGTCGCCCATTCCGACGGCGATGTCTTATGTCATGCCGTGGCCGATGCCTTGCTGGGCGCAGCAGGATTACCCAATATCGGCATTTTGTTCCCCGATACCGACCCCGCATTCAAAGATGCCGACAGCATGAAGCTCCTTTCAACGGTCGTGGAGCGGCTCCGAGAAAAGCACTGTGTTCCCCTGCAAATGGATGCCAATATCATTGCGCAGCGCCCTAAACTGCAGCCTTATCTGGAAGCGATGAAACACAATATGGCGCAGTCCTTAGCAATTCCGCTTTCAGCGGTCTCCATAAAACCGCGTACCAATGAAGCGCTCGGAGCCGAGGGCAGAGGAGAGGCTATCTCCGCACAAGTGGTGCTGTTGATAGAACAGCAAGACCCACGATAAAATCCACCGCCTTTATGGGCTTCTATCCCTGTCTTGACCCAAACTTTGATCTAAGGCTATAATGATAGGGGAAATGGATCGGATTAAAATATTTACCGAGCCTCTTCTATCCAAACAATAATCGCTAGTGCGGAATACTACACCTAACCGGGAGAAACTATGTTCACTGCTGATCGTCTTGGGAAAATCCCTCCTTATTTGTTCATGACGCTGAGAAACAAAATCAATAATGCGAAAGCCGCAGGAATTGATGTTATTAGCCTGGCAATCGGTGATCCCGTCGATCCCACACCCGATTCCGTTATTGAAGCCCTTGCAAAGGCGGCCAAAGACAAAGCCAATCACCGTTATCCCACCGATGAAGAGTGGGGGATGCTGCAGTTTCGTGAAGCAGTAGCAAGATGGTATCAGCGGCGCTACGACGTAAGCTTGGATCCTAAATCTGAAATCATCGCCCTGATCGGATCTAAAGAAGGATGTCACCATTTCGCCTTGGGCGTCATCAATCCGGGCGATCTGGTACTGGTCACTGATCCCGGCTATCCGGGCTATAAACCGAGCATCTGGTTTGTGGGAGCACAGCCCTCACCGGTGCCGATGCGTGCGAAAAATAACTTTCTGCCCGATCTCACCGAAATCCCTTCAGACATTGCGCGGCAGGCACGGGCATTTTATTTAAATTATCCCAATAACCCCACCGGCGCGGTGGCAACACGTGAATTTTTGCAGGATTTGGTTGCTTTCGCCAAGAACTATGAAATCGCTGTTTGTTACGACAACCCCTATAG
>JAAYJI010000232.1 GCA_012523015.1 Candidatus Hydrogenedentota bacterium | reverse complement strand
TTGCCCATCTGCATCCTTTCTTTTTGACCATTTAAAGGATACAGATTCCACTTAAGACAGTGGTACTAATTTCGGGGTAAACCGCAAACATTGTGGACATCGCCGATAAACGAAGATGAAAAGTCTTTCAAAGATGACATGACCTCTTCAATTAGAGAATTACTTAACAAATGGTCGAATGAATGCAGAAATGAAGTAGATAAGGTGTTGGAAGTTGCAACAATAATATCTATCTCTCCTAATGTGCATGAATATTTAGAAAAAGAAAAAGAACGTGGACGTAATATAGCTGAAGTGACTGAAAACTTAAGTTTAATTGAAAAACATTTTGAAGCTTCTCTGATTCAAATAAGCCCTATTGATACACTCTTTGATATTTTACGGAACGCTCCTGATAAAACGGCTCTCCGCCATTTGATACATACCTTAGGCGATTCAGTATTTTTGAATGAATATAACGCTGCAGGGAGGGAATTTTTAATTACAGCAGATAAAATAGGAACAGACCGAATAAACCGAATGCTTCAGGAGAATACAACGGTTAGTTGGAGAGAAGCGAGTCCGGCATTTAAAACGCTTGAACCTGAATCGAGTGAAATTGCCAAAGAAGGTTTGTTAATTTTACTAGAAACCGGTATGGAGTACCGCGGTGTAGTAAATAGCGTCTTGGAGATAATTAGTAATAATAAAGACCTTTTTAAAAAGCTTGGAGAATCAGACCTAAGGCTTGACGAAATTTTGCCTTTAATATCTGATAAAAATATTTGCAAGACACTATCACTTTCTTTTGAAAAAGACCATAAATTCACGGTTGCATGTTTAGGGATTTGGTCAGAAATAGAGTGGAAACGATATAACGATAAAAACCGTCTTGATGCACTATTAGCCGTCGCGTCTTACCGTCGGGAAGAATGCAATGAATCATTCGAATCATTTGCGGAATCACTACTTGACTCTGATAATATAACTTCAATTTACTTGGAGTATGGCTTGGATGGTGTTCGTATTTGGGATGCCTATGTAACAAAAGAATCCGGAGACCTAAATCGGAAGACTGCAAGGTCAGCATTAGATCTCTATAAAGAAGGCTTTCCGGCAAAAGATCTCTATACACCTGAAGACGTCCAACTCGCACAATGGGTCAATAAATTTCCTTTCTCAAAACGAATCTACAGTTTTCTAAAAAAGATAGGTTTAACAGTAAACTGGGTTTGGATTTTGTCAGTAGGACTTATTACATTAGTTTTCCTATTTATCATGCTGATTGTTGTCGTTAAATCCTTGAGAATAATATACGCTCCTTTTAAAAAGAGAACAATCCAAACTGAAACTATCCCAGATCCAGCGCCGCGTGTTGTAGAATCTTTGACTCCAAAGCAAAATATTCTTGAAAATGAAACTCAAAACAATACGGTAGAAGAAAATGAAGACGATTGAATCAATGCCGATATTAACAGTGGATTTCATTGAAGGCTCAACCTTCATCCCCATTGGCTCAGTTTTTGCCTGCTGTTGTTTAAGTAAGTCAATTGTAGGCGATGTATTTGCAAGTATTAAAAATTGGTCTGTTGGAGGTGAACTTCCCGGCTATACAAAGATGCTTGAAAAAGCCACAGAATCTATTTATGACCGTATTAGAGAGAAGGCTATAAAAATGAATGCTGACGCAGTTATCGGGTTTCGATTGACAACATCCGATGTTTCGGCAGGCGCGGCGGAAATAATCGGATATGGGACTGCTGTCAAACTAAAACTCCCCATTACAAATGAATAATATTAGCGTATAAATTCTTAAAAGAATATGGTTATGTGTTATACTGTCGTCAGTCTTTGATGCGATGTACTTACATCGTTCTTTGTCGATTTGGTGGGATATTTTCCTGCCGAATGGTGTCTGGTTTGCCTATGCTTTTGCTAAAGAAATGGGGCAAGCCACTGTTTTTTGGAAGAGACAGGAGGAATCACAGTGTCTCGGTTTTCTATGTTGCTGACAGTTACGCTATTATTAAGTTGGACGGCATCCGCACAAGGGGTGCTCTCTGATATTTTGTCCGGTTCCTTAATCAAGCCTGAAGTGGGTGTTTACGCTTGGTATGAAGTCAAAGATACCGAAAGCGGTAAAACACTTTTCCTGCGCCAAGCCATCGTGGGGGAAAAAGAGCTGAAAGGAAAGACCGGATATTATCTGGAAACGGAAGTATTGCCTGAAATCGGTTTTCCAATCATTTATAAAATGCTCTTGACCGGTCCCGCTTCTTCGCCTGCAAATGTCCATGAAATCATGGTACGTGAGGGAGGCGGCGCTCCGGAATCCCTGCCCTTGAATATACTTGAGGGCATGGAAGAACCGGCTGCAGACGGAACACGAACCAGCAACGGTATGGAACAATTAGCCACGCCCGCCGGCGATTTGGAGGCGGAGCACTTTGTTGTTGAATCGGGAGGAGAAACAACAAATGTGTGGGTGAATGAAGAGATTCGTCCGACAGGGATTGTAAAGATGATTAGCCCCGACGGAGAATTGCTGTTAACATCCTATGGTATTGGTGGTAAAGATGCAGAAAGCGCTTTGGAGCGTCCCATTACACCTGAACATAACGGCGATGTCAATGTTCATGTGGAAGCCGGCCCCACCAAAAATTATCAAGGGAAAAAGAAAGAGTAATTCCAGTCCTTTAATTCGTGAATACCCCTATAATTGAAGAGCTTGGGTTTGACTTAGAACCCGATACAACCAGTACAATCAAGACCACAATACTGATTACCCCCAAAAGATACAGTACAACCAACCAGTTGAGGAGTAACCCCTGATGCGGAAAACAAGTATTTTATTTTCCCTGCTGATCGCCTGTGCAACCCTGCCGTTGTTTGCCGCGGCCGCAGATATCCCCATAACCGGCGCAAACACCAAAATTAGTCTTTCGGAAATTGTAGGTACGCCCACAATGATCACTGTTGTATTAAAAGATTCCAATGCCCGTGACACGAACCTCAAGCTATTAGAGGTGCAACCGGATCGGATCATTGTGCTTGCTCCCAATGGTGACGCTATCCCTTATATGCGCGATTCTATTCAGGAAATTGAAATACAAGGAGGCGTCGTCGAGCAAAAACGCTCAGTCCTTTTGGAAGCTAAAATGCTGCGCCCGGAACATCAGCGCGTTGTCGAACGCGCGTGGATGCGCGTTCGCGAAATCTTTAATGACTCCGCCGATAACCAGAGCATTAAGATTCAAGCGGCAACCCTTTTAGCTTTGGACGAAAATGTTGAAGCCCATAATTACCTGCGGCAACTGGCAGAGTCCAATGATATTGAAACGCAGTTGCGGGCGTCTGTTGCCCTTTATCTCGCCGGCGACGTAGTCTCTGATACCTTGCTCAATCACGCACTGGACGGCGGAAATCGTAACGCCCGTGTTATGGCTGCGCGCATATCGGGATTGACAGAGAATAACGCGGCCGTTCCCTTGCTTCGGGTTATGTTCAATGACCGTGCCGTCCAATTATCGGCTCCTGCCGCACGTGCCCTTGCACGTCTTGGGGTCACGGAAATTGAGCCGCAACTTATTAATATGCTCTTTGAATTGCATCAAGAAAAAGGTAAAGCCGCCATTTTCGGACTGTCCCTCTTGTCGGATCCGCAAGTGGTGGATCAGTTAAAGTTTCGTCTGCAAGATGCCGACGGCATGGCACGCTTCCGACTGGCGGAAACCTTATTCAGAATTGGGGATCCCGCAGGCTTACAAGAATTAAAAGACCTCAGCCATCAATACCCGACACTGCTTCCGGAAGCGGCATTACTTTTGGCACCGTCAGGAGACTGGGAATCAACGCAATTTTTGCAAAACCGCCTGCTCCGTCGGGAAGATCCCACAGAAGAGAATCTCACCTATCGTGCGCGTAATGCCAAGGCGCTGCTCGAAAGCGGAGACTCATCGGCTATGGCCGTTTTCCAAGAACTGCTCCGCTCCGACAATGACAACATCACCAACCTAATCTTTGAATTAATGGCTGACCTCGGGCAAACGCGCATGATTACGCTGTTACAGCCCAGCATTGAAAACGTGGACAGCGAATTCGCACTCAACGCATGCAACACGGTTATCGCCCTTGCGTTCCCTGAATTCAGAACCCGGTTCCTTCAATATCGACAGGAGTTTGGTTCTTCGGATTGATAGTTTCATGACAGAAAGTTTACATGTAGTGATCTCAGGTCGGGTTCAAGGCGTTGGCTTTCGCTTCGCCGCTCAAAATGAGGCACGACGACATGGACTTATCGGTTGGGTAAGAAATCGTTCCGATGGTACCGTGGAAGCCCTCTTTGAAGGGGAGAGGACTGTTCTCGAGTCCATGCTCCTATGGTGTGGACGGGGCTCTGATTGGGCGGCTGTAGAAAAAGTGGTTCCCACATGGGGTCCTGCAGAAAAACAATATGCCACATTCAAAATCATTCGATGATCCCTTAACCTTGGTCGTCAATGATTTCATTCGTGAATCATTGAAGTTTCGATACAGCTTGGAAAACCTACGTTCCTTTCACAGTCTCGATTCGGTGCCCAATCACACCTTGTTAGCAGTCCATCACTTTCTGATTCATCGCCTCTTTCCAGAGTGGGAGGAACGCTGCCGTCAAGACGCATATTTTGAGCAATTACAACAACTGCTCAACAACGCCATGCGTCTCGCTCCGCTTACAGCGGTCGCCTTAAAGTCCCTCTTCCGTTTCGGCAGAAATTTACCCAAGGCCGTCAATATAGGGAAACTATTTATAAAGACTTTTGAAGCGACGCGCAGTTTAGAAAAAGCCATGACGGAAGCCTTGGTAAAACGGCGAGAAACGCATAACTCAGAATCTATGGATGCTTCCGTCACACAAGCTATGCTCGATGTGGGCCGAGAACGCTTCCTTCTTTACGTAGACGATATTGTCGCGCTCATGGAACTTCTCAACGAGCGCAGCTTGTTGCAAACAAGTCTTTCTGTACTCACCGATATTGTGGGCGCCATGGAAATACGAAGAGACGCCTACTCCACGACGGAGATTGAAGGCGGCAACTATGCCATCCGTACCATTAGCGAAGGGATAGCGCTCTTTGACACCTTATCTCCCGAAATGGTGCATTCTCTTTTATCAACCATCCCCAAAGTAGAGACCGCGTGGTTTGACCGTGCTACAGGCACATAAAACAGCGGAGCCCATAATTTTACTTTTCGCGATAGGGGAATAAAAAAGCCAACCGCACCATGAAACAGAATCATGGGCCGCGATTGGCTTGCTGTAATCAGCACCGGGGGAGACCCTCAGCGCTCTCTAGAGCTTAGGATGCAGCGGGCTCTTTGTCGCGCCGCGACAGGTAGAACACACCGCCAACAAAATACAAGATGGTCGGTAAAATGAGCCCTGCTTTAAAGAAGGCGAAACGATCCTCATAGCCCGTAACACCGTGGTAGAGGATATACAAGGGCCAGAGAAAGCAACAAATAAGACTGAGCAAGGACACGAGCCCCGCAATCTTTGTAAGTGCATCGACGGGCTCGGATGCCTTGTTTACCGATTGCTGCGTTGCCGGAGCGGGCGTCTCGTCAAGCCCTGTTTCCTCGGTCGTGTCCGATATATTCTTTGCTCCCGCCATCAACGCAAAAACAAGGTACAGCACGACCGTCAACACCCAAATGGGGACGAAGAGGAAGAACAAATGAAGAATGCCCGTTTGTTGAAGGGTCACTGCCACGGCGACCGCTATGCCCCAACTCAAAAGGGAAGGCCAACTGATGGTTCGCTTGCCGCGGGTTGCCCAAAAGCGTTGGACGCCCAACTTCGGTAATAACCAATGCTCGGCAAACACAATAGCGCCTGCAGGCATTAAAATGATACCGTAATAGCCCACAAAATCTAAGAGCTTGGTGAATACAAAGGGAAAACACGCCACAATAGAGGTGACCACACCCACGGCCAGCGTTACTTTCCACCGCGCCCAACCGGGCGTAATGGTTTGGATGGCGAGTCCCGCCCGATACAACGTAGGATTGGAGGTAGTCCATCCCGCCAGAACGACAGCGATAATTCCGGAAACACCCAAAGCATAATTGGCAAGAGTGCCCGGATCGATTTCGGTCATGGTGCGCTGTAACGCCAAGGCTGTGGCAGCGCCCATAATGCCTGCGCAAATCCAAGCCAGGTAGTGGCCCAAAAATACGCCAAAAGCGGTATAGAGCCCGTACCAACTGCTTTTCGCGTAGCGCAAGATTGCCATGTCCGACAGTCCTGCGTTCATCGCCAGATTACAGATCCATGCAAAAGCGGCAACCTTCCAAAAGGACATGGGCGAGGCGACGCCCTCCGGTCCTGTCCAGACGGAAAGCCCCATGAGCCGCCAAAAATCACCGATGCTCCGGATTTCTCCCACTTCCGTGGTGAGCAATGCCAGTTTCGGCAGGAGCACGACAGCGCCGGCGATAAACATGGCGAACATCCACGGCGAAGAGACTACCGAGAATTGAGCGAGCCGCTTAAAGCCTAGAATAGCCAATACGGTCACGACGGCTCCGACGGCCAACACGACCATTACAAAGCGAAAATCTTCGGGATACCATTGTGTTTGCTCGGGAATGCCGAAAGGAATGCGTATGGCGGAGGCTGAGACGGTAATCATACAGCCCGCCAAAATACAAAACATGACAGCGTTAACAATATTGTAAATCGTTGTCATGAAAGGTCCGGTGACGCGGCGCAGATACCAGTAAAGAGTCAATCTTGTGCTCACGGCAATGGGCGCACAAAGCAAGGTCCACGTCAGTACGGCAAGGGCATTACCCAATAACAAACCCACAACGATATCAAAAGGGCGAACGCCCCATTGAACGAACATAGCACCGATTACAAACTCAGTACCGGCAACATGCTCTCCGGCAAAAAGACCGGCAAAGTATTTGCCCGGCTGCAACTTGTCTTCTGAAACAGGTTCCCGTTCAAATTCATAGAGAGCATCCAACGCTTTTGCTGTGCCGTCTACACGCGCTTCTTTCATGACCATACCTTTCTATCGTGAAGAGTATCAATCCTTCTGTACAGGGCTTAGGCGCGATAGCAAGGCGCTGCCGCATTTGGCAATTTCTCTCACCCTACCACCTTAACGTAAAGGAACCTAAGCCCGATAAAGATTATATACCGAAAGGCAGTGCATACTGAAAAACAAACTTTAACACGAATCCATCCGCTCCGTTAAGGGGAACAAAAGTTTTACGAAACTCTTGCTTATTAAGCCTAGACCTTTCAAGACTGAGACATTGCCCGCATATTGAATCAGTGTTCATGATGATCGTGGGCGTGGGTTGCTTCATGCAAGATCATAGCAGCGCCATTTACCGGAAAAGAATTTCCCAAGTTTTCGGCACTGACATTACCATCCGGAATATAGTTGAGCCACGCCACATGACCGTCCATATATAAGACATTGGATCCGGCAGGCACATGGTTGAAATGAGCTACGCCTTCCGCCTCTCCCGCTATAGCGTCCCACAGGAGCGGCAAGGTGGACTGCGCCTGCACAGCTTCAGAAAGGTTATTCACATCGGTAATGAAGAAGCGTTCGATTCCCTCACGAAAACGATAGATCACGGCAGATGTCTGACTATCCGATAAAGGCGCATTTAAAATCCAATTTTCATGAGCGAGAAAAGGGTTATCATAAAGCCGGTGTTTCAACCCCGCCGTCTCAGATAACAGCTCTTCTTCCAAACGTTCAAATGCTGCTTTTGAAGACAACAGCGTGGGACTTAATGCCCAGCCGCTATAGATATAGGGATGCTCGTATACCTCGCAGGGCTGAACCACGCCGTCGCCGGCTTCCGGCAAATGTCCCCCTTCGTAGGCTTCCTGCCAAAGAGAAGAAGGATTATTGCCGTGATCCCAGAGTTGTTCCGGTGTATCAACATAAGGGGAACTGGGACAGATGAGCACACTATAATCCGTTAAATAGTTGGGATAGAGTTGGCGCATGTCCATGATGAACGACAGCCCGTGTATAGGCGCGTTGTCGCAATGGGTGCTTTTTATGGTCGGATAATAGTTTCCCGCACATTCATCTGCATATAATTTCAAGGTGACAGCCAACTGTTTGAGGTTATTTTGGCACGACTTGCGGCGTGCTGCTTCGCGTGCCCGTGAAAGTGCGGGCAGCAGGATGGCTGCTAAAATACCAATGATGGCAATGACCACCAATAATTCAATTAACGTAAAGCCCGGTCGTATTTTCATAAAGACACTCCTGTCGTTGATTAAAATGAATTGAAGCGATGACACCGGTCAAATACACATGATGATGGGTATTTAAGCGAAAGGAGTGTGGGGCGGTCCCCGCGCAGGAATTACGAATGCCTGCATAAGAGAAGACAAGGTGGTGAAAAAACGAATGGGGAGCCGCGACAATTCCGGCAACAAGATCCCAACGAGAACCCAACAAAAGGCGGCAATATTCAACAACACATGAAAAAAGGGGCAATTGAGTTCTTGACAACTTTCGCCCGGTTCATGATGATGGAAGGAAGCGGCAAAAATAGAAACACCGGCCCAGATTACGATGGCAGCCAACCAAAGCAAAGCCTTCCGGCGTTTTATAAACCAGGCTAGACCCATAGGTGCATTTCTATTTTGTTAAAGGCCTTCATTATCTACGACTCATGGAGCGGTGTACGCCCACTATTATTCTCCCATGACCTTGATTACCAGCCGTTTTCTTCGTAATCCGTCAAATTCAGCATAATAAACTTGTTGCCAGGGACCCAGATCAAGCCGTCCTGCCGTCACAGGCACAATTACTTCGTGATGCACGAGCAGGCTTTTCAGATGCGCATCGCCGTTGGTTTCTCCTGTGCGGTGATGCCGATAATCAGATTTGAAAGGCGCCAGCTCTTCCAGCCATTCATCAATATCTTCAATCAAACCGCTTTCAGCATCGTTGACATAGACACCGGCGGTGATGTGCATCGCGGAAACAAGCACCATTCCTTCTTGGATGCCGCTCTTCCGCACCACATCGGCGACCTCGCGGGTAATGTTGATATATTCTCGCTTCTTGCGCGTATTGAATTCTAAATATTCCGTTGCAAATTTCATACGTATTCTCCATGATGATTCATAGGCGAAAGACCATAACTTGATATCAAAAGGCTATCCTTGAACCAAATAACTGACTCAGAGTAGCATACTCTCCGGGATAAAAGAGAATCGAGATATTCGTAGCTGAAAAAACAATGTCCGTGATCTTGATCCATACTGTGGTAAACGAGTTGCAGTAGTTTAAAATAATAAAAATCTCGCTTCTATTGCAAACCAAGCAGCCAATCAATTTACGGAGAAAAGAATCCTATGGGTGAAGCTCAGTGGTATGAAGTCTTATTCGAAAACTTTGCGCGCAGCTATGACCGTGAAGCCTTCACGCAAGGAACAGCGGGGGAGTGTGATTTCCTCGAAGCTGAGTTTCAGTTCGACAAATCCTTTCGCATATTGGATGTGGGCTGCGGAACCGGCCGCCATGCAATCGAATTAACCAAGCGCGGTTATAAGGTGACGGGCATCGACTTATCAGAAGCACAATTGAAAGAGGCGCGTTCAAAAGCCAACACTGAAAACCTACGCATAGATTTTCGCAAACAGGATGCGCGCAGCTTGGATTTTCATAATGAATTTGACGCCGCCATTATGCTCTGCGAAGGCGCATTTCCTTTGATGGAAACTGACGACATGAATTTTGAAATTCTCAAAGGGATTACCCGAGCCTTGAAGGAGCACGGCAAACTAATCTTTACAACACTCAACGGACTATATCCCCTGTGCCGTACTATGGAGTCGCTGCTCAAAAAAGATCACGACGTGCTAGAAAAGCCCCGCTTTAGTCTGATGACTTTGCGCGATTGTTATGATATGGAATTTGTAGATGATGATGGGAACACCAAAAAGATGGCCTGCAATGAGCGCTATTATATGCCCTCTGAGATAACATGGCTCCTAAACAGTTTGGGCTATGAGCAGGTAGAAATATTTGGCGCTAAACTGGGCGCTTACTCCAGAAACGAAGTATTAACCCACAACGATTTTGAGATGCTCATAGTCGCGCAACGCTAAGCTTCGGCTTTTATCGTTGGCAAGGGTGCAACGCAAAGGTGAGCAAGATAGGGTAGTTCTTTGTCATTCCACAACGGGCGCGCATTCATCGGCACTGGTAATACCGGGCGGCAGTTCAAGGACTTGGATATTGCGAAAATGGATTTCGCCGCCTTCCGATTCTAGGCAGAGGTAGCCTTTTTTTCGTGTCGATTCACGGATGCCGTTGACAAACTTGCCATTCACCGCCAATTTCACCACACCATCCACACACACCACGTCATAGACGTTCCATTCCCCTTTGCCGAGACAGCGATTTTCCAAAGATTTGCTCCGTTCGCCCCGAGGGTTATCGGGAATGGTCTTCACACCATTGGCGCCGAAGAGTTCACCATGAACGTAAGCGATGGGGGGTAAGTTGCCCCGTTTATCCTTATGCTGATTGACCCAATCCAGTTCAAGCATTTGCACTTCCAATCCTGCGGGCAGCCGTTTCCCGTCAGGCACCGTGCCCTCGCTCCACACAAAGACGCCGGAATTTCCTCCCGCTTCCATATGACGCCACTCAATATGCAATATAAAATTTTCATATTGTTTTTCGCTGCGCATGACGCCAATCGGACGACCTGAACAAACCAACAACCCATCCTGTACAGACCAAGTATCCTCCGCCGTGTTGACATTTATCCATCCTGTTAAATCGACACCATTAAAGAGGGGTTGAAACTGAGGTACCGCCACTTCTTCTGCCCCGATAAAAGTTGCAGCAACAAGGCACACACATAGACTTAAAACGGTACGCATGGAAAATGTCATGATCACTCCTTTATAGTTGTTTTACTTTCTTTAACAATTATGGTGAACTTCAACACGTGGATCTTAGCGCCCCTTAAGAGACATCTTTTTCTTCGTCTCCTTCCTCGCTTTCATGGATCCATTTGAGAACCATGGTAATGCTTTGCTCAAGGGAGATCAAGCCGCTCTCATCGCGATCACGTCGTTTATACTCTATTTCACGATTATTCAGTCCTTTTTCACTTACAATGAGCCGTATGGGGATGCCCAAGAGGTCGGCTTCCGCAAATTGTACGCCCGGCCGTTCATCGCGATCATCAAAGAGCACTTCAATCCCTGCTCGCTTTAAGTGCTCATATAAACGCTCAACCGCTTCTTTCACTACATCGTTTTTCATTTTCAGCGCGCAGAGATGCACCTGCCAAGGCGCCACAGGAAGGGGCCATTTCGGGCCGTAGCGGTCATGCCTCGCTTCGATCACCGCCATGAACACGCGGTTGATTTCGATGCGGTAACTGCCCATGAGCGGGGCACGGAGCACGCCCGCCGCGTCATGATAATTCATGATCAAGGCTTTGGTGTAGACGTCTCCTACTTGAAAGATACGGGCGAGTTCAATACCCCGTTTCAGTTGGAGCGCAGCAGAACATAGGGGGCATCCGTCGCCCTCCCGAATGAGCGCCGCATCCACCACTTCGGCTTCGGGCAAGTCTCTGGCAAGGTTAAAATTCAAGTAATGATAATCAGGTTCATTGGCACCGCAAATAAGATTCCCTGACGCGGCAATACTCGCATCAACGACAATACGACACGCCCGAGGATCCAGCCCCAGAGGGGAGGCAAAACCCGGCACGGCCCCGATGGCATCGATCTTTTCATCGACCGCAGGGATGAGAAAGCGCTGCGTCACTTTAGCAAGTTTTGTTTCGTTGACTTCAATGTCACCTCGAATCAAAACGACGGTGAGTTGGTCTGATGCAGGACTTTCGTAAAAGACAACCTTCGCTGTCTTTTTTGTTGGGACACCTAAAAATTCCGATACTTCTTCAATGGTCTTTTTAGAAGGTGTGTGAACCTTTTCGAGGGGAAGCGGGTCCTCGGGATAAGAGGTGATCCTTCCTGTTGCCGCTTCTTGTTTGGCAAGATACCCGCATTGGTCACAAGAGACAATGGCATCTTCTCCCGATTCAGTAAGGAAAATAAAAGCATGCGCCGCATCCCCTTCCTTAATGCCGGGCGCGGCAAGGGCAGGCACCACTTCAGCTATGCCTATACGCGAAAAAACACGTTGATAGGCTTGGTAACATCGCATGTAATAGTGATCCAGATCTGCTTGCGAATCATGAAAGGAACAAGCCTCTTTCATGCTTCGTTCCCGTGTAACAAGGAGCCCGCCCCGACAATGCGCCTCATCACGAAAGGCACGTTGAAACTGATACACCATCAAGGGCAATTGTGTATAACTATTGATTTCATGTCGGCAAAGACGAACAAAGGCTTCCTCGTGGCTATCCTTTAATACGAGGGCATGCGCACCGCGGTCCTGAAAACGAAAAGATGCCCCATCTGACGGCTGCCGCAATCCTTCCTCGTCCATGATGGGGGACAGGCATACTTCTTGACCGCCTACAGCGATCATTTCTTCACGAATAATTCCTTCTATACGCTGCAGCACCCGGATGGCAGGCGGCAAAAATGTATAGACGCCATGGGTCTGCAGTCTCATATAAGCCCCTCTCAGAAGAAAGGCGTGGCTCTCCCAGGCGGCATCCACAGGCCGTTCTTTATATCGTTGACCTAATAGTTGAGACATGCGCATGAATGAAAACTTCCCTGGTTAAGCCTTTGTGATACGGTGTGATCTCTATAGAGTATGACCCTTTCATAACCGCTGAGGCAAACTATGATTGAGACAGCTTTTCTATAGCTCTAAATTTTAGTTCTTTTTTTATGTTACACTTCTTCACAGCATGATTTTTATCACTGCAAAGAAAAGTCTGACGAACAAAAGTTTTCGGATGAATCATGGCACCTGATTTTTTCCTCCCATCGAAATGAATTGTTCAACGATTCTTTCCACAACAGAAAGCAATGTCCTCAATAGGCTATAAAGACCTAAGCGAAGGAATAAAACCGTGATGTTACTGTTTTTTTTCGTATGCTCCGCTCTCAATACGGATCCTGCCCCATCCTCACTTCCTCTCATTTCTGCAGCGCATCCCCTGATTTTACTGCAAACTTCCGCCGCTTTTCGCGATAGCGACGCTGCGGCAGAAGGAGCAGATCGCTATGAGGAAGCGGACCGACACGGAGCAGAAATAACACGGGTATGGGGACTCGTTCCGGAAGATCTCAAGCCTTATTGTCAATTGCAGATCGAGCTGCGCGTAAGGGATGCAGCGTTGCGGCTCGAATTATTGAGGCGTATTCTCCATGAACCACAAAAACAAAATGTTCCTATTAGTCTGCAAGCAGCAGATCCTCACGACGAATATGTTTTTGAACCCAATTATGTGGCACTGCTCCTGCAAGAATTCTCCTGCATACGCAGTGTGATGCTTTCCGAACAGCAATTCGAATATTACACCCCCTTCAATGTGGAACGTTACGCTTATTCGCCCCATGTCCGCTACAGTTGCGACATGATTGAATTGGCTGTCCAACATAATCGCCATATTCTAATCGTTTTACAAGGACTCAAATGGACCCATATCGCCGCAGACGTTCTGAACAAACCGCTCTTGGAAATGATGCAGCGTTACCCTGATTATGTGATCCCCGTCAATGAATTCATCGAGCCTCGGCATCTTGTACGGCAAACCAGTGTATGGGGCTTATGGCTGGGCGGCTATACGAATCATTGGGGCATTGAACCGCAATCATGGTGGTACGAAAGCAGCTTTATGAACGGCCCCGGTCTTTTCGGCGATCATCAACATCCGAGCGAAATGCCGGCGGCGCTGTATCGCGCCATGATTATGCAAGGCGCTGCCATGGGCGCAGACGTATACAGTTTCGAACCCTATTGGGATCTTTTTGACTATGAAAATAACCGATGCTGGGAGGAAGCCATCCTGCCGACCTTACGCGAAATCATCTATAAGAAAATGGTTCCCGACCGCGAACAGGTACAAGAGAAAACCAAGGCTGCCTATCGGCTTAGCCCGGCACGAGATATCAACGAGTTCCATCATAATCTCTACGACTTAGATTGGATTTCCGACGAAGGTAATTTGGCACGCGCCCTCTACGGGCTTTGGGAACCCATGCTTCAATTCGAATTAATCCCCAACAAAAGCAATTGGTTTGTACCGCTCTTAGCGCCCGACACGCCCGAAGAATGGTTGACTCCTTACACCTGTATTTTTGAAGCAGGACAACAGCATTCTGTTGAAGCATGGGAGGAGCAGTTGAAGCAATGTATCAATTTTAAAAATGATACAAAAGAGGCTTGGCACTGTTCTATCAACGGCTATTCTTACGTTATGCACAGTCAAGAAAATCTCTATGAACGGCAGGGCTATCGTCTATTGTTGCCGCGCCCTGTGCAACAAATTGATGCGACAGTAACAGCGGATCGCGGACTGCAATTAAGCTGGGAAAAGGATCCCGGCGCGAAGCGGTATTTTATACATCGTGTAGAAGACGAAACTGAGACACGGACGCTGTCTGCGCTGCAACCTCTCCTTGAGACGAGTGACACTTTTTGCACCCTAAACAAGGCGGATGCCGGCACCTATTCCATTACGGCGGAAACAACCACCCTCCGGCCGAAGACAGGAACGGTCAATTATCTGGACTATCTGGTTTTCAGTGAAACGGGCAGTGAACATGATGTCTCCATCGTTTATGACGGTGATCAACAAGCGCGTGTTCATCCTAAAGTAGAAGAGGTCGATGACCGCCCTGACACTCAACTCATTTTTCCAACCTATCCCGACGTACCCGATACCTACCGTGATATTGCCGAAGAAATTGTGTTGCAGATGGACGCTTTTAAAGAAGCCTATCTTGCCATGGATTGGCGGGCGCTCACAAACTGTTACGCCGCCGGCTATGAGGATGCCAATGGGTTTCATCGGGAGTATGTCAGCCGCGCTTGGAAATGGTGGTTCCGACGGAACAACAAAACATTTCTGCTCCGACAAATCAGAAACTGGAACTTTGACCTCTATGAAGAAACGGGAAGCGTTGATGTCACCATGCTGCTATTTTGTGTTGCCATGCGCCGTGACGACCAGCCTTTCGGCTATGACGGGCTCGTCCGTATCCCACGGCACAAAGGCGCTGAGTTACGTTGTCGTTGGCGCAAAGAAGGAGACCGATGGTACTTGCAAAACACCACGCCATCCTTGCCTAATCTCGAAGAAATACTCTGGAACAGCCGGCCCATGGATAAAAACGAGCGGTTAATTCCTGAGATTGACGAATAAAAGGCTACCGGCGCAGGCGCGATAGGGCGTTCCTTTTTGTTAAATAAATTGAACGCTCTCTTTTTTTATGTTATTATGTGAATATAAATTCACATAAGAAAGATATACGATGCAACGAAGAATAAGCACAGACATTAGACAAGAACAGATTGCAGAGGCGGCGCTGCATGTCATCGCCACCCATGGGTTAAGCGGTTTAAGCATGCAGCGAATTGCCCAACACCTGGATCTTGCCACCTCGGCATTATATAGGCATTTTGCCGGAAAAGAAGAGGTCTTGGATGCCGCCATCAACAGGATCGGTAAACGCTTGTTAAATATGGTCGCAACAGTGAGAGATTTAGAAGTGTCCGGTCTGGAGAGTCTTCGTGAATTATTGAAACTCCATATACAGATGGCCTTGGAATTCAATGCCATACCCCGTTTATTGTTTTCGGATCAGGTATGGATTGGCAACCCGGCGCGGAAAGCGCGTCTCTATGCAATCCTGACTGCTTATCTGGAAGAGATTGCCGCCTTGCTAAAGAAGGCACAGGAAGAAGGAGCTGTGCGTGAGGAATTGGATCTACAGTACCTGTCAGTCATGTATTTGAGCTTGTTCCAACCGGCCATTATGATGCTTTTTCTGAGTGATGGCGGCTTTGATATTCTTCAACATCTACACCATGCGTGGAATACCTTTTTGAAAGGGATTACATCACCCTAGAAATAAACTATTGTGATTATATGTTCACATCGCAGGAGATTCTTTTATGAAAAAACTCATTCCGGCGCTCATAGTGCTTGCAGCCGCCGCAGGAGCGTTTTATTATTATGGTGTTATCACCAATAATTCCAATTCGGGTATGGTGGTGTTGTCGGGTAATATAGAAATCACCGACGCGCAGCTGGGCTTTAAGATTCCCGGACGACTCCAAGAACGATTAGTCGATGAAGGAGAGACAGTCGTTAAAGGACAAGTGTTGGCGCGTCTTGATGCCGCCGACCAAAAGATCCAGCTCGCTCAAACAGAAGCAAATGAATCCTTTGCCCGTGCCTTTCTGGCAGAACTTGAAGCAGGAACCCGGCCTCAGGAACTGGAAGCGGCACGTGCCGCCATGGAACAAGCACAATTTAGGCTCAATGAACTGGAGGCGGGATCACGGGTACAAGAGATAGCCGGTGCCGAGGCGGAAGTGAAGATGCTGCGGGCGGAAGCGGAACGTGCCGCCAATGACGCGGGAAGATTTACCCGATTATTGGAAGAAAAAGCCATCCCTGAACAACAGTATGAATCGGCTGTCACCTTTTCTAAAATGGCGGCAGAACGCTTGGAAGCGGCGGAAGAACGGCTGCGCCTTGTCCGAGAGGGGCCTCGGGTAGAACAGATTGAACAGGCGCGGGCTGCCCTAAAACAGGTTGAAGAACGTTTCGATTTGTCGCGCGAAGGACCACGGAAGGAGCAGATTGATCAAGCACGTGCCAAACACACTGCCGCCGCAGCGCTGGTTGATCAGGCGCGTCAAGTACTGGAAGATACGGAAATAAAAGCACCTTTTGAGGGCATGATCATGAGTAAAGCAGCGGAAGCGGGGGAATTCCTCCCTCCGGGAGCGCCCGTTCTGTCGCTCGGTGATTTAAAGCACCCCTGGGTACGTGCTTATGTGAATGAAACGGATTTGGGCAAAATTCGACTGGGACAAGAGGCGGAAGTACGCTGCGACAGCTGGCCTACACGTACATTTAAGGGAATCATCACCTTCATCTCTGACGAGGCAGAATTTACGCCCAAACAGGTGCAAACAACGACGGAACGGGTCAAGCTCGTCTACCGCATAAAAATAAGCCTTGAAAATGAAGATCTTTTATTGAAGCCCGGTATGCCTGCAGATGCTGCTCTTGAGTTAATCCAATGACCCCCTCTTTTCCTGCCATAAACGCCCTAGGATTAAAAAAGAACTTTGGCGCCCTTGCCGCCGTCAAAGATATTTCCTTTCAGGTCCATCCCGGCGAGATCTTTGGTTTGGTGGGCCCTGATGGCGCCGGCAAAACAACCACCATGCGTATGCTCGCGGGCATCATGGATCCCGACGCGGGAGAGGCGTCGGTTGCGGGCTTTGACACGCAAAACCAAACAGAAGGCGTGAAAAACAATATTGCCTATATGAGTCAACGTTTTGGGCTGTACGAAGATCTGACCGTATTAGAAAATATAAATTTTTACGCGGATTTATATAGTGTCCCGAGGAGGGGACGTAAAGAAAAGATCTATGGCTTACTCGATTTCAGCTATATGCGTCCTTTTAAAGATCGCCTTGCAGGGGCACTGAGCGGCGGCATGAAACAAAAACTTCAGTTGGTTTGTGCCCTAATTCATCGCCCAAAAGTGTTGCTTCTTGATGAGCCAACCAATGGTGTGGATCCTGTGAGCCGCCGCGATTTTTGGCGTATTCTGTATCAAATGCTCAAAGAGAAGGTCGCTATTATGGTGAGTACCGCTTATTTGGATGAAGCGGAACGCTGCAACCGCGTGGCCCTTTTGAATGAAGGAACTTTGCTGGCACAAGGTACGCCTTCCGCAATCAAAGGGCTGATGAAAGCTAAGCTGATTGCTTTTCATAGCCCTCAGGCGCGGGCGTTAAGCGCTGTGCTGCGCACGCATATGCCGGAAAATAATATTGATCTTTACGGAACCCAGGTGCACGTGGTGACTGAAGACATAGAGAAGGCCCGTCAGCAGACACTGACCTTAGCATCATCTTTTAATCTGGAGACCGAATATTTAGGAGAAAAACGGCCTTCTTTGGAAGATGTGTTTGTGGATGTGTTGACTTCCGATAAAAAAGAAGACGTCCCTGTTTCTCTTCAAAAGGATCACCGGACGCCGCACTTAACCGGTCTCTCTGAAGAGAAGGCGGTGCGTGTAACTGAATTAACACGGCGCTTTGGAAAATTTACCGCTGTGGATCGGGTAAGTTTCGAAACAAAAAAAGGAGAAATATTTGGATTTTTAGGACCCAATGGCGCAGGTAAAAGCACGACCATACGCATGTTGTGCGGGTTGTTGGCACCGACATCAGGTTCCGGCACCGTGGCAGGCTTCGATGTATGCACAGAACCGGAGATGATCAAAAAAAACATCGGTTATATGAGTCAACGATTTTCGCTGTATGAAGATCTAACGGTAGAAGAGAATATAAATTTCTACGGCGGGATCTATGGACTGTCGGGGCAACGCCTCCTAACGCGAAAAGACTGGGCTTTCGAGATGACCGGATTGCGGGAGCTGCGCAAAAGCCCTGCGGCCATCCTCAGCGGCGGTTGGAAGCAACGGCTCGCCATGGCCTGCGCCGTTCTCCATGAACCGCCTGTTGTCTTCCTAGACGAACCCACCAGCGGCGTCGACCCCTTAAGCCGCAGACGATTTTGGGATTTAATCGATGACATGGCGTCTAAAGGGGTCACTGTCTTTGTCACTACCCATTACATGGAAGAAGCGGAATATTGTGACCGTTTGGCTATGATTTATCGTGGGCGGATGGTCGCTCTTGGCACGCCGCGCGAATTAAAGACAACAATCATGAAAGACCGTATTCTGAATGTTGCCTGCGAACAACCTCAAGAAATACTTGAGCAACTCGACCGGCTGGATGGGGTCCATGAAGCCGCACTTTTTGGGGCGGGCATCCATCTCACGG
>JAAYJI010000231.1 GCA_012523015.1 Candidatus Hydrogenedentota bacterium | reverse complement strand
CTAGCTTGGCCTTGAACTTATCCGTGAATTGTCTGCGTTTCTTGCCCATCTGCATCCTTTCTTTTTGACCATTTAAAGGATACAGATTCCACTTAAGACAGTGGTACTAATTTCGGGGTAAACCGCACTTTTTATTCTCAACACTATCCTCCGGAATTCAAACAAATCTTTAAAAAATCACTGAATTGGGGGTGGGCTATTCCCAAATCAAAAGGAACTGACACCTGCAGGATTTTCGTATTCGGAGGTTCTGTAGCGGCGGGCGACTATCCGGATATGGGCTTTAATTTTTCACGTATCCTTGAATGTATGCTAAGGGATGCATTTCCCGACACATGTTTTCAAGTCTATAATCTTGCATGCCCAGCATTGAATTCGCATGTGATGCGGGCAGCATCCAAAGCCGCCGCGGCATTGGAACCTGATTTCTTTGTGGTTTATATGGAACATAATGAGTATATCTCTTGGATAAAATATGAGATGCCGCCACGTTCCGTAACGATCCAATGGCGTATGGCATTAAAACAGTTTCGTTTTTTTTCAACTCTCTGAGTTATTACACATGCGTGAAATTGGGCAGGTTCCTGATAATTTTACTAACCTCCAACAATTCTTTGAAGGTGCTATAAAAATACATCCTGACGCGCCTGGTCGTGAGCGGCTTTACCTCAATTTCCGTGATAATATTGACGCCATCTGCCGCAGCGGCACCGCCGCGGGGGCGCAGTTGGTCTTGTGTACTTTGGGCGATAATCTTCGTGATGTATCGCCCTTTGCTTCTCTGCACCGCCCGGGGATTACGGAGAAAGAGTTGCTCACATGGGAAGCCGACTTCAGGGCAGGATGTGAAGCCGCCGATCCCGATTCCGATGCGTACGATTTGGAAAAGGTCTGTTTCTTATTTGAGCGGGCCAAGGAAATAGACCCGGACTATGCTGTATTGAATTATCAATTGGCGCAATGTCTTTTGAGACTCGGCAACAATGAGGCGGCTTTGAAGAATTTTATTCGTGCCCGCGACTGTGACGCTTTCTTTGTTCGTGCTGATTCACGAATCAACGAAACGATTCGCCGGACAGCTGAAGATTGGTCAACACGTGGAGCTCATCTCGCCGACACGGAAGCGCTCTTTGCTTCTGCCAGTCTTAATGGCATTATGGGTAACGATATTTTCTATGATGCCGTTCATGTCCTATTTGAGGGAAATTATTATATTGCCTTGAGTGTTTTTAATATTGTGGCAAAACAAATAGCCACCGCAAAAGATACGGTACGGTTTAGTAAAGCCTTATCCCTAGAGACGTGTAAACAACAGTTGGGCTTGAGCCCCTTTCTGGAAGTCAGCCACATGAAAGATGCCTTAGAAGAATTACAAAAATATCAAGAATTTTGTTCGGGAATGGACAGCACTTTTTTGGAGAAAAGGATAACTGAGACTGAAGCAACGCTTGATGCTGATGCGCGTGACCACGCGATTCAGTCTCTGGAATCAGCGTTGCCTTATTGGGGCGATGATTTTCACATAAGAAAAGTGATTGCAATGCTTTTGAAAGGTGCCGGACGTGATGCTGAGGCACAGGATACCTTAGAGAAAATTATACAAGTCTATCGTGAATGGCCTGCTGCACAAAATTTTAAACAACTCATGGAACAACAGTAGCCGGCGTACAGGAATGTGATATATCTCTGGGAATAGCAATTTCATTTCTTGCCTTGGGGCGTATTTTCCGGTTGAATTAAAACACGAAAACTGGAGTTGCCTATGCTAAACATCGACCTATCAAAACAACGTGTAGAGCGTATCATCTACCGGAGTAAAAAAGGAATATCATGTACCAAGCAGGAAACTATGTTGAGCGAGAAAAATACCGGAAAGACTTATAAAGCAATCTTGTAAAAAAAATAATAGTCTTACTTCCACCGAACAAAAATGAAAAAATGACTTCTCAAGCCAAAGGCGCCTCAGCAACAGAGCACTGTGATTTTCTTTCTCGGCAATGATACCGTTTGGGCAATGTTTAGTTGTGCGACTTGTATTTGCCAAAGCACTTGTCAAGGTGTTCGGATGATTCCGGACGGGTTATCAAGCTGACTGTGAAAGCCGTCAATGCAGAAATTGGCAGTGCCACAATCAAAGCTTCCACCCATTTCCAATAAATACCGAGCAGAGGATTCTCAAGTATTGTCGGGCGATTCAATAAAAAGAATGACAATACGGCAGGGTTGCGTCCTCCGGGCATTTGTACAAAACCGAACCAAAATAAACTGACACAAAACCCAACGAAAAGGCTGGCGATAGCCCCGGTTCGAGTCATACGCCGCCAATACATGCCGCCCACATATAGCGGTAGGAATGACGCTGCACACAATCCGGAGAAACTCGCCGTGGCCACTGCAACAACGCTGCCGGGAAGTACCCACGCAAGAAACAGGGTAACAATCACCGATAATGCAATACCGGAACGTGCCAAAAGAACTGTATGCCGCTCATTCTTTAGGTTTAAGGCGCCCCGTTCTAGGAAGTCTCTGCCTAGAGAGGTGCCCATCAAGT
>JAAYJI010000230.1 GCA_012523015.1 Candidatus Hydrogenedentota bacterium | reverse complement strand
GCCTGTTCCAGGAGCTCTTGATCACTACGCGGAATTAAAATGGCTTTGGTCACACGGAGCCATTCCAGTTCACCGACCACCTCTTCCAGTTCTTGTTGGGGATATTTTCCGGCGAGGAGTTGATAGATTCTGTTGACCGGTTCCCGGGGATAATATTCGAGTACATCCCATGAAATATGATCACATTCGAAACAGAAACAACTCTCTATATCCATGACAAAGCGTTGTTCGCCTATTTCAAATCGGTGCAGCGGTGAAGGATCCATCAATAACTTCCCAGCGTACCTTTTGAGCGGCTGTAATCTTCAAGGAATCTGAAAACAAACAAGCCGAGAAAGGTCCAAAATATGCAGCTGACCAGGAGCCAGTAAAATGACGAGTGAAAAAATACCGAGCTAAATTGCATGATGGGTTCGCCTGCCTCAGTCGTTCCTACGGGAACCATTTGGTTGTGGATCAACACATATTTGAGTGCAATGGTTGCATCGGTAATGGGCAGCATGTGCAGCATATAGGGGATGGGAAAAGGTTGGTGCATCATTTCTTCGCGGGCGAATACGGCGAGGGCGAACAAGCCCATGCGCACCAATATGGCCACCTGGCCCACCTGTTTAAAGACGAGCACCAATCCGCCGACCATGAATCCAAAGCCGACGAGATTAAAAAAGGTCAGTATCAACAAAATTAAAATAGGGAGCGTGTCCCAGTGCAGCATCCCGCTGCCGCCGCGGCTTACGCTCCAGGTCACAGCGTACACCATAATGCCGGAGGAAATGATAGAGGTCACCGATCCCACCATTGTCTGCGCCATGAAATTGGTGGCCAGTCCGTGGGGGCTCATACACAGTTGTTCCAATACGCCTGTCGTCGCCATGCTTTGCAGTCCTTGCGTAAACATACCGACGACGCCGAAAGCGAACATACCGATCATGAAGCCCAGAATAAAGTTGGTGGCGCCCATGGGATTATCTTTAAAGCGGTCCATGGCATTTTCCACGCCCGGCCTGCTGTAGATGAAGCCGGCAACCAATACCATCAACATGCTATAGCCGATAATCATGCCGGTGATAGTCCGAAACCAATATCGCCGCATAATGATGAAGGAACGAACCAGTTCCGCTTTCATAACTCTAAAAAATGACATGAAACTCCTTTCATGGCCGTATGATTATTGGTGAGGGTCACCGGTTAATTTCAGGAAAATACTCTCGAGATTTTGTTGACGCTGCTGCAAGCCGTGGAGCAACACCTGTTGTTCTTTTAAGAGGTCGACGATACGATACAGGGCTTCGGAACGGAGCTCCGTTTCCGGAGTCACCTGCATCACCAAAGCCGGTCCATCGCCTGTTTCTTCCATCTCGGCTTTTAGAACGCCAGGCAAGGCAGCCATCGTTTCGACGTTCACAGGGCGGTCAATTTTGAATACAAAGATTTGTTCTGCAAAAAGGGCCAACAACTCTTCGGTAGGCTTACAGGCGATTAATTCGCCGTGATTGATAATGCCGATACGGTCACATAATTCTTGCGCCACGTGCATATCATGGGTGGTGACCAATACGCTGCGCCCTTGTTCCCGGGTCATTTCCATCACCTTGTCTTTGATTGCCCGCGCACTTTGTACATCCAGCCCTGTTGTCGGTTCATCCAAGAGCAGCACTTGCGGATCGGCGATGAGTGCGATGCAGATGGCAAGCTTCTGTTTCTGTCCCCGCGACAAGCGCCGTACCTGCACATTTTTTTTGTCCTTTAGACCGATGAAATCGAGGAGATCATGGGCACGTTGACGCAGTACAGACCGGGGCACATCTTTCAGGGTTCCGTAATAGAGAAGATTTTCCAAAGGGGTCAAGGGCCACAGGCTTGTACGTGTTCCTTCCAAGACGACTCCCACACGGCGCAGCACCTGCCTACGTTTTTTGTCCACATCCAAGCCGTCCACGTAGACAGCGCCTTTATCGGGGCGCACCAAACCGGAAATCATTTTTACGGCCGTTGTTTTGCCCGCGCCATTGGGACCGAGGAGCCCGAAGATTTCGCCTCGTTCAATAGAAAAATGTACATCGCTGGCAGCGTGCACTTCTTTTCTTTTATAAAAGCGGCGCTTCCGTGTTTCTTCATCGATAAGAAAAAGATGCTTGGTCGTAAATTTCTTATAAATATGACGCAGTTCTACTAGCGCGTTATCGGTCATGGGTACTCCAATGTGGGGGCGCCATGTTGTCCATCCAACCGGCGCAATGCTTCTTCTTCATCATGGGTATCTTCAAGGAGCGCGCAATAGTCAAGATAGGCACTTTCGATGTTCCTGACCCAATGCACGACAATCACGAGGATAAGGCTGAAGGTATAATAATACAACACACTCAGGCAAAGCGTAAACAAGGCAAATTCTAAAGCACTGACCACGCCGTTCTTAAAGAAATGATCGTGTAAGAGGCAGAAACAGACGCTTGTGATCAAGATCGCAGTCAGATGATTATCGAAATAGAGGTGCAGCATTGATTGGGCAGCGGCACGATAAATTAGTTCTTCAATTACGGCCACGCCAAAGAAGCGGACGCTGATACCCGGGGCTTTGTTCAAAAATGCGGCAAGCCCGCGGATATCAAGGAAAAGCTCCAAGACCGTGGGGCCATGCTGATGGGTAATGATCAAAGACAGGGCAAAGATCAGATGACCGAGTACAAGCGCCAGTATTACATCGGAAGGGGCCCATAAGCCTCTGAATAGGATGCCTGTCGTCCAAGCCCAATACAAGGCGAGGAGCACGAGCAGACTTTGCAGGCTTTGGATGAGCCTGGAATTGCCGTCGCGCCGCATCAGATTTCTTCCTGCGGCGTAACCGTTATAGAGGAACCAAAGGGATAAAAAAGCAATGATCACGACTGCTTCTCCAATTGTTCTGCAAGGGAAGCAATCATGTTTTCTAAAGACAGATCATCGGCACGGGTACCTTGTTGTTTGCGCATTTCCTCGAAATCGGAGCGGAGCAGACCATAGCCATAGGCGTCGTAAAGTTTTCCATCCCGTACGACATGATTTTCCAGTACGATTTCCCGTTTGGCACCCGATAATTCAAAGATGCGCCACGACACGCGGTTGAAGGAATAAATCAACGCGCCCACACGGTGAAGGTTTAACTCGTCGAAGACATATTCAAGGACACGGAAGACAGCGCTCATGGTGATCAAGGCGTTGCGCCGCATTTTATCGCCGATGTAAACATCCAAACTGCAAGAGCGATTGCGCCACGAAATATTTTGCAGCGAAATCATACCCAACAGCCCCTTTTCTTTAGAATCAATGAGTAAGTAAATGGCGGGCGGCGTCATGCCTACGGGGGCGCGGCCGAGCATCTGAATGATTTTTTCACGTATCTGCCGCTGCGATTGGGCAGCGTCGCCATAAAGGTAATATTGGAAATCGGGATCACTCATCCAAGACAAAAGCGTATCTAAATCGTCCCGTTCTGCTCGTCGTAAAAAAGTAGAGCTTGTAAAACTCATGGTTCAATTTCTCCCGATTTCCCCTGCGCCGTTTCGGGGTCATAGGCTTGTTGAGGCAAGACGAAGGTGTTCAGATTGTGCCAAGTGCCGCCGCTGTATAGGACATCCCGTTGGATACCACAGGAGCGGAACCCTTGTTTCATCAGGCACTGTTGCAATCCGCTTTCCCGCTTCAAAGAAAACACAAGCACTTTATTTAACCGCAATTGCTGAAAAGCGCGGTATAACAACATCGCCAACGCTTCATCGGCCATAGGCGTTAAAAATTCTTCATCGCTGCGAAATACCAAAAATAGTTCACAGTATCCCGCTTCCACATTGAGCCCGCGCAATCCGCACCAGCCGCGCCGCTGCCCTTCAAGATCTTCCACTGTAAATAAGTAAGCACGGGAGCTTTCACTTTTACGGAGCAGCTCCTCGATCTCGTGGCGGACAGGCATGCCGTATTCGCGGCGTGCATCCAACAATGCCGCTTTAGGCTCATTGGTGAGATACAAATTCCGATAAAAAGAGGCGTCCTCTCCTTCAGAAAAACGTATGCGTGTATGGGTTCCTAAGATCATGGTGACGGGTCGCTTTTTGCTTCTGTTAATCCCGCATCAGTATATCAGTATAGGCGGACATTGTTCTTTTATTTGCCGATACAAAAGGCGGAAAAAATGCGGTCCAATAAACTTTCCGAAGTGGTCTCCCCCGTAATCTCGCCCAAGGCGTCCAAGGCTTCGCGCAGCTCAAGGGCAAGCAGCTCCGGGGAAATATGCATATCCAACAACATACGCGCCACACAAGCTTGGGCGCGGCGCATACTGTCCCGTTGATGGGTTCGTGAAAGCATGGGCGTATGGCTTTCCAAGCTCCCTGATCCGACGAGCAATTGGCTCAATTCTTTTTCTAGCCTATGGAGCCCTTCTCCCGTTTTGGCGGAAACATCACAGACCAAGGCGAATTGAGGCGCTGTAAAGCCGTGTTCCTGAGGAAGGGGGGAGCCTTGCCGCAAATCAATCTTGTTT
>JAAYJI010000229.1 GCA_012523015.1 Candidatus Hydrogenedentota bacterium | reverse complement strand
TTTCTGAAGAGCAGTTACAAAGGGCTGTTCAAGATTTAAATAATAGACCAAGGAAAACACTTAATTACAGAACTCCGGCCGAAGTCTTTTTTCAGGAAGGGGTTGCAATTCGAGTTTGAACCTGCGCCCCTTCTTGCAAGAACGGAACTTAGAAGTAAAATCAGGCCTTAATTTGTCCTTTCATTAAGTTATTTTATTCGAAAGAAAAACTTTCACAGTCGATATATGCTGTAATACTATGAATTTGGCGTCTCTGTACAGAAAGGTAATGACCAAAATGATACTGAACGCGGTCATCTGTTTCTTGCTTAGTATGAATTCGGTTGGCGAGGGTGCGCCTGCGCATCAAGGAACGGAAAATCTCGTCGTCGTAGCGATAAAAGATATCTTCGAAGACATGCCCGATGATTCCGTCTTACGCTATGACACGCTCAAGCTAATCAGTGCTTTGCAAGGTTTGGTAAATCGTGATCACCCTCGTCTGTTTATTCGATTTCTAGAAAGCCGCGAGGGCGGTGAGATCATCAATATTGATGATTATTGGTTTGAAAAAATACAGAGGCCCATGTTTCCCGATCGAGGAATATTGACCTTCACAAGGCTGGACGTACTGTTACAGCATTTTTCTTCTGCCATCGCAGGCTACGTGGTCTGGGATCCCGACGTGGCTGCAAGTGCCAACGTAGCATCCACTATTTGCGGAGTAGAGGGGTGGCTGCCCCTCCGTGCCGACAGCGCGCTGATGCAGTATTTGCAGGACCATCATATTGATATTAACATCAAAAAAGATTTGTGCGGTCTTTTTACGGGAAGGGAATCGGGAAGCACAAAATGCGACGCCTATTTATGGGCGAAACGGGAGTATCTCGACACCGGTAAATGTAATCCCGCATTGATGGCGTTTTATGTCGATGCCTACACACAACGACCCGGACAGCCGGGTTTTCAATATCCCGATCTCCCCAATACGACCCTTGCCAATCACGATTATTACATTGCACGAAAAGCATTTTTCTTTGATTTGCTTGTATGGCCCGACGAATATCCCATTGACCACCCCAATCAACCCCTAGGCTGCGACAGCGACACCTTGCGCCAACTATTAGAATCTCAATATAAAATAAATGCCGGTAAAACATTCACTTGTGTGGGCGGCTTTGTACATTGGAATCTCAAGTATACGAATCACGGTCCCGCCGGCGGCGGCCGTCTGCCCGTACCCACAGAATGGGAATGTGTAGCCGTGTTCAGCGCCTACAATGCTTTTATCGACGCCGACGCCTTGGGATTGACCTGTCTGCCCAACGCTTCTGTTTACAGCCATTTCCCGCTTCGAGATCACTATAGTCAGCAACAGAAAAAACCACATCCACCCTTGGAAGAAAAAACCTATGTTCTCATTTATATGGGGGATTATGATTCAGCAGCTTGGATGTCGCGCCATATACCCCGCATTTGGGATGATCCCGAACGGGGCGAATTACCTATTGCATGGGCTTTTAATCCGAATTTGTCCGATCGTATCCCGCAGGCTTTCGATTATCTTTACAGCACTGCGACACCCAATGACTATTTCATAGGCGGTGATTCCGGCGCGGGGTATTTGAATCCCAACCTCTTAACGGGAACACGATTGAACAGCGGTCTTCCCGATGCTGTTGGGCTGTGGATCGAACACAATAAGCGGTATTATCAAAAATTCGATTATTCCATTACCGGTTTCGTCATTAACGGATTTCATGGAGATATGCCTCTGTCGCTGCAGAAAGCCTATGCCCAATTCTCACCGGACGGCGTTGGCATGCAATTGGGCTTCGAGAAAAAATTAGTGGGCGAAACGCCTTTCATTCGTCATCATGCTGATATTTATCCCAAAGCGGGCAATACCGCCCAAGCTGCAGAGCAAATGGCTTCTTTTGCTAAAGCGTCTAAGCCTGAATTCCTTGTGTTTCGATGGATACTTCAAACACCGAGCATGATGAAAAAAGTGTACCATGATCTCTTGGAAGGGCACGGAGAACATGACTGGGTGTTTTGTGATCCTTATACCTTTTTTGCCTTGTATAGGGAAAAATTGGAACGGGATGCGGATCCTTTCAATTGTGCTCGCTGCGGCGTTGCCCCCGGCGCGGCGTGCATGGTCGAACAGCGTGATCTTAGTTCCATTATTTTGGGACGTTGAAACCTCGCCGGTATTCTGCAAGTCTAAGGCTAGAAAAGCAACCGAAGATACTGTACAATAACATACATGATTGTTAAGTGTCTTGGATGTATAAAACAATAAGGAGTAAGTGGAATGAAACAGTACGTGGTGGTTTTATTAACCTTGGTTTTGGGCTGTTCCGGTATTGTGGTTGCTGAGTCTGACGCAGCCTCTGAAGGTGTACTTGAGCTGGGAATGCTCATGCAGTTTGCCAACGAAGCGGGATTAAGTGATTATGATCTCATGGATATCATGTCGGGATATCGCGAGTACCGCTCCCTGATGGATAGTTATCTGGAGCGTCGTGATGAGAAAGTGGATGCACTTACGGCAGCCATCAACAAAGAGGAAAGTAATAGTGTTATCGCCGGATTGACCCGTGAGCTTATGGAAGTCGATTTAAATATTGTCCGTTTACAGCAGGCCAGTGTTAATGAGGCAGCCGATTTGATGGACGCTGCATCGGTCGCAAAGTTATATCTTATGGTGCGCGACATGGACGCGGCCAAGGAAGCCTTTTTGAAACAACTTTCCGGAGAACCCGAATTGACGCCTTGTATTGAGGTGATCATGCCTGACCAAGCGCAACAAGCAGCAGCGCCGGCTGTTGAAGAAGAAGCGCCTGCAGAGGAAGAGGCTCCTGTTGAAGATGTAGAGGCAGTCATCATGGACAGTGCGACGGCCTTCCTGCAAAAAATAGCCGACAAAGATATTGACGGCGCGTTGAACGCTGTGTCTGAAGATTTCGAACATTATGAATACGGCAGCAAAGAAGAATTGAAATCCTTTTTAGACGAGGCAAAATTAAGTGGTTTTCTGGATGACGTGAAGGTTGTCACCGACGACACAGAAATTACCTTAGACGACGAAGAAGCAGTCTTGTATCCTGTCGATATAGAAGGATTTTTCGGAAGCATCACCCTTGAAGTCACCTGCAAAAAAGAAGGGGACAATTGGATGATAACTTCCATGGATGTTTTTGGGATTTAATTCGGTTTCATAACATTCCCTTTCACAATGGAGCGGGAGACAGACACCCATTAGCGTGTGTTTGTCTCCCGCTCTAAATTTTGCTGTCAACGGAACGTTGAAAACCGTAGTATGTTTTTGGCGCCTATTTCTTTTTGCGCATCAAGCCTTAGGGTTTAAAAGGTTTGCCCGTTAATTTTTCATAGGCTTCCCAAGAGGAAAACTTATGATCCCGTTCGTCAAGACTGATACGACGGAACAAGTCGGCAAGGGTCTCCACCTTCGGATAGTATTCAAAATAGACCGTATCAATAGGCGTGTCTTCCCATTCGGGATGATCTTGCACAGCCTTAGCGTATTCGCGCTCGGCGTGGCTCTCGAACCGTGCATTCATATCAAAGGAAAGAGCAGGGGTAAAACGGTACATGAAGCGCGTCAGGCAATAGTAGCCAAAGGCCATCATGCGCGGTAAGGCAAAATGTTTTATGAACTTGGGTTTGATACCCTGTTGGCGCATGAGGTCTGTGATGATGAAGAGATGCCATTGCTCATTATCCTGAGACTCACGCCCCAATTCGATATGATTCCATGCCAGGTCAGTCATCTCTTTTTCCGGATAGCGGCGGCTCGTGAATTTACGTGACAGCCGCAAATACGAGCCCAGCTCCCAAGCGATATAGGGGTAGCGTGCCAAGACTTCCAGCACCATAAATTTTTCTAACTCTCGTTTTTTTCCGTAAAACAGATCCATCACGGCATACATAGTTTTCAGAATGAAGTTGGAATGTAACCCGGGATCCTCCAAGGTCTTTTCCCATTCTGCTTTGAGGTCGACTTCTTTGCCGATGGTGTATTCAAACTGTGTCATTTCATTCACTTTCTCAGGATAATAAGGAGTCCGTTCCCTCTATTTTGCGTAAGGAAGCAACAATAGAGGGGCGCGGATTTTTACCACAAAAAAGATCAAAACGGCAATCCGTATCAGATTCTTGTCCTTTCAAAAAACAGTCGCTGTCCATGAATACGGGGCCTTTGAAAGCGACATCAAGGCGAACTGCATCACCCTTATCCGGCAAATGAGATACGCTTTTCGCCAGTGCCCACATACCGTGAATAATATCCCGTTTGAAGCCGAATATTTTGGCCATTATTTTAGAGACGTGGATCGGATTATAGTCCCCTGTAATTTTGGCATACCGGCGGCCCATATCTTTGGGGACGTGCCATTCCGCATTGATGCCCGGTTCATCCATATCATCAAAAGTTGCTACATTCACTGCTTCTCCGATATCACCAAATTTTTTGCCCCGGAAAAGATAAGCA
Source organism: Candidatus Hydrogenedentota bacterium (assembly GCA_012523015.1). Classification (NCBI taxonomy): domain Bacteria; kingdom Pseudomonadati; phylum Candidatus Hydrogenedentota; species Candidatus Hydrogenedentota bacterium. Next base: position 10,796 of record JAAYJI010000229.1, on the reverse strand, counting down.
CTGATACTTTCCCATACAGGTGTGTCATCAACCAAGACCGTGGTCGTAATGTCTACTTCAAGTCCCGGCTTCAGGATACGGGCTTCCCCCATTGCGCAGACAAGATCAACTGTTTCCGTTTCTTCTATTTTGCGACGTTGCAAAATGTGATTCCGTGCATGAACGGCGCCAAAGGCGGAGATAGGGAAGGCTTTGTTGGCGAGCATGTGGATATGCATAGCGGAGGTAAGCACATGGGGATATAAGAGGGGTAAGAAACCATCATTTTCAAAACCGCAGGCTTCGCGGTAGGCTTGTATTTTATCCGGCGTTTCTGTGGCGCCTTTCCAATGCGCTTCGGTTTTGGGTAATTCGTCGAGTCCGGCATATTTGGCTCTTCCCGGTGCAAAGAGATTTTTGTATGCACTGAATAAGGAAGGTTTTTCTTTGAAGTCCAAAATAGCAGCCATGAATTGTTCTCCTGTAAGTTAAAGCGTCTATATGATGCAGAAAAAGGGCTCTATTCTTTAGCCCTGTCCGGGTTTGGTTTTCTGCTTTTTAAGCCTTCTTTTCTGTCAAATCGTTATTGTTTTTTTGGAGCCCCGTCTTTTTCCTGCGTCCCCTCGTCATCCGTTCCTTCTTCATTCTCCTTGTCCTCTTCCTCGTTTTCTTCGATTACTGAAAAGAGGAAGGCGCGATGATCGATGCTGTCGTATCCATCCAAAGCGCCCCAGTGAATGGCATAGGCTCCCGGTTCCAGGGGCATGGTCGGACACAACTCCATCAACAACCGCTCCGGTTCATCTAAGGGCGTAGAAATAAGGGGTATGGATTCATCGGCAACCCAAACATCTTCCGTGTAGGAAAGTTTTTTGTTTTTATTGTCTTTGGCTTTGACCGAGGTCGATTGTGCCGCCGTTGCTTTAACTTTTCGAAGCCGGCAGAAACGAGCGTCATAAACAGGCATACGATGCGCTATAAGGCGGGGCGGATTGAGTTCAGGATTGCTTTTCGGATCGGCATAGGGAATAACGATGCCGGGCTCAACCGGTGTGCCAAAAGCAATCCCTTCATTTTCGACAAGGTAGCGATTGGCACGGGGTCTTTCTGTCGCCTCATAGTGGTAGCGGTAGAAGGTGTACACGCCTTCGGCAGGGGGCAGCGGCCAAAGCTGGATGGGGTCCATATTGAAAACGCCTAAAGAAGGCGCGGTTATGCTGCGGTGGACGGGTGCATATCCCGTTTTCGAAATTTCCAACTCTAATTCTCCGGGCAGACTGCGAAAGGAGTAAGCGCCGTTGGCATTGGAAAAGCCTTCATGAGCAGTGCCGACTACCCGTATCACGACACCCGGCAACTCTGCGCCGCTCACATCGGTAGTGATTCCCTTGATTCGCGAGGTCTGTCCGCATCCGAAAAGAATAATACACAGCGTTACACAAAGTAAGGCGTCGGTATAGGGTCTTGCAAAAAGGGATTGAGTCTTTGGTCGTTTCATGAGCTAACTGTCCGTCGTGTTCCGAAAGCACCATTATTGCGCATTCAGTGATCGCATAAACAGGGCATTCTCCCGAGAACTTTCAATGGTATCTTGTTCTGATTCGTCTTGTTCAACGATAAACCACTTCGCACCGGCATCCCGCGCGGACGCCAGTATTGGTTCCCAGTATATCACGCCCTTTCCTAATTCCGTAAAAGCGGGGGGAACCACACTTTTGAAATCTTTTACATGTACTAAGGGAACACGGCCCGTGAGTTTCTTTAACAGTTCCAAAAGGGCTGCCTTAGCCACAACAGCCCATCCGAGATCCAATTCACATTTTAGATTTTCCGGAGCGCTGTTGTCGAAAATCAGTTCAAAAATAGTTGTATCGTCTAAGCTTTCAAATTCATGGGCATGGTTATGATAGCAAAGGGTAGTGTTTTCCCGGGCTATCACGGCGCCTGCTTTGTCCATGGCATCAATGGCCTTGAGCCAGGCGTCTTTATCGGCGCAGCTTTCTGCGCCCAGCCAAGGCACCACAATATAGGAAACGCCGAGGATGGAGGCCGCCTTAAGTACTTGATCTAATTGCCCGGTTAATTCTTCATAGGGTACATGCATGCTTATGGGCGTCAGACCGGCACCATCCAACAATACCTTTAATTGCAGCGGTGCGAGCCCGTACATACCCGCAAGCTCGACATGGGTATAGCCGGCGTCCCTGACACGTGTCAATCCTTGTCCGGGGTTTTGTTGGAGTTGATCCCGAACCGAATAAAGTTGTAATCCAAAGGGATAAGTAGTCATTTCAGTACTCCCAAAAAATGCTCATCCTGTTTCAGTGAGGTAAGGCAATTCAATCTGCCCAAGTTCTGTGGTAAGCTGCAAACCCTGCCACGACAAAGAGGGCATGAAAAGATAAACAAGGATACAGTATCATATCTTGAAATAAGGGTCGGAGTCTATTCATACCCATAGGCTTGTCCACTGTGGAACGACCGAGTAATTGATCATGGCAGATACCATCAAAAAAATCCCCTTCCTCTTTTTGGCCTTAAGCTTGGTTATCCTTTGCACGGGGCATCTTCATGCCCTTCCTCTTCCCGTCAAGGCGGAAGTGTCGGAAAATAATGTGGCGGTTTTTGTGGACGGTTCCTTATTCACGGTCTACAAATTTGGCGATAAAAAACAAAAATATCCGTACTTTTTTCCCGTGAATGGACCATCCAGCGGATTGTCGATAACCACCGAAAGCAGTGAGCCTTATCCGCATCACCATTCGTTGTTTTTCGGCTGTGACAAAGTCAATGGCGGCAATTACTGGCAAGATAGTTTGGCAGCCGGCCGTATACGGTCAACAGCACTGCGCGTAATAGAGGCGGAAGGAACACAGGTTGTTTTTGAAAACGAATGTGAGTGGGCGAAAGGGCGACAGGATCCCGTGCTTCGCGATACACGCAGAATTACCGTATCCGCTCCCGACCCAACCCTGCGCATCATTGACTTTGAGATTACATTGATGCCCCTTGTCGAGGTGACTGTTGAGAAAACCAACCATTCGCTTTTTGCTGCACGCATGAAACCGGAGATAAGCGTAGAAGCGGGAGGAACCTTAATAAACACATACGGAGATCAAAAGGAGACGGGCACCTTTGGCAAGGCGGCGCCTTGGTGTGATTTTTACGGTATCAACGGAAAGGTCACAGAAGGGCTCGCCATTTTACAACATCCCGATAATCCTCTTTATCCGGCTCCGTGGTTTACAAGAGATTATGGTTTCTTTTCACCAACACCCATGTACTGGCCGCCTGAAGATAAAGCCCTCGTATTCGCAGAGGGCGAATCAATCAGCCTGAAATATCGGGTTGTGGTGCATGAGGGCAACACTGGCGACGCTAATATTGCCGCCCTTTTCGAAGCCTATAGCGCTGAAAAAACCAAGCATTGAGTACGGATATTATTCCGTGATTAGCAATGGCTTTCTTGATAACGTGCAAGGGCGCAGCCGGCACTGCCGATGACACCCGAATCGGAGCCCAGCCCGGCCGGCACAATTTCACAGCGTTTCGCCGGCACTTCAAAGGCGTTGGCGAGCACTGTTTCCCGCACCGTATCAAAGAGCATGTCGCCGGCATTAATCATGCCGCCGCAAAGGACTATGCGTTCCGGATTCAGCGCGTTCACCATACTTGCAGCGCCCAGCCCCAGCCATACCGCCGTTTCATGAAATACTTCTAAAGCAAATCGGTCACCGGCCACAGCAGCCTCATAGATAATTTTTCCGGTTAAGTTCTTGGGATTACCGCCACAGCGTTCTTTTAAAGTGGTGGCTGTGCTGTCCCAGCCTTCAACGGCGCTGCGGATCATACCGGTCACAGAGGCATAGGTCTCCAAACAACCCCGCGCTCCACAACCGCATAGACGCCCGTCCCGTTGCACGGTGAGATGTCCCAATTCCGCTGCCGTGCCGTCGATGCCGCGCAGTAAGCGGCCGAATACCACAATGCCGCCGCCCACACCCGTACCGAGTGTAAAGACCACAACGCTTTCTGCGCCTTGACCTGCGCCCAGCCAGTATTCTCCGTAACAAGCGACGTTTGCATCGTTATCAACATAGCAGGGTACCTGCAGACGCTTGCTCATCTCGTCGGCAAGGGGAACATTCTTCCAGCCCTTGAGATTGGGCGGATCGAAGACCACGCCCGTTTGCCAATTCATCGGACCGGGCGCGCCAAAACCTGCCGCCAAGACTTGAGAGGGGTCTATTTGTTGTTCACGCAAAAGATCGAAGACACTTTCAGCCATGAGATCCATCACCGCTTTCGGTCCTTCTGATGCGCCTGTCGGCCGTGAGGCCTTGGCAATAATAGAACGTTCTTCGGAAACCAAAGCGGTCTTGATATCTGTGCCGCCCAAATCTACACCGATGATTACCTTAGTCATGCGTTTTTTCTCCCATGGCTTTCACAAATAACTGTGCCTTTTCGATGCGTTCCAACGCGCAGTCACGGCCCAATAACTCCGCTAATTCGTATAAGCCGGGGCCCACGGTCTTGCCCGTAAGGACGAGGCGCGTCGTATTCACCAGTATACCAATCTTGATATTCTGCTCAGCAGCCAGTGCATCATAGGCATCTTTTAAGGATGCTTTTTTCCAGTCGGCTACGCTTTCCATACAAGCCTGCAGCATTTCCAAAACAGACAACGCATCGGAGGTCTCAAAATATTTACGGACACCTTTGGCATCATAACCATTGATATTATGAAAGAAGAAATCAGTAAAGGGAACAATTTGGTTGAGCGTGGGGATTTTTTCCTGGCAGATGCCGGCAATGGCAACCATACGTTCCCGCGGATAGGCGTCAACGTCAATACCGGAGTCGCGCAGCAGAGGTAATACGCGGTCACAAAGTTCTTCCTGGCTGAGCATACGTATATGCTGGCCGTTGAGCCAATCCAATTTTTTGCGGTCGAAACGTGCCGGCGATTTGGTCAGGCGTTTGAGTGAAAAGAGCCGTTTTAAATCGTCAAGGGAAAAGAACTCACGTCCTTCTTCTTCTGAAGTCCACCCTAACAAGGCAATATAATTGATCATTGTTTCAGGCAGATATCCATCAGCGCGCCAGTCTAATACATTGGCGCCGTGCAGTCGTTTGCTAAACTTTTTGCCATGTTCATCATGGACAAGGGGCGTGTGCGCAAATTTCGGCAGAGGATAGCCCAAGGCGTTAAACAGCATGACGTGACGCCCTGCATTGGTCAGATGATCGTCGCCTCGTATGACATGGGTAATCTTCATTAGACCATCATCTACCACCACAGCCAGATGAAAGATAGCGTCGCCATTGGGCTTCACAATAATAAAATCATCGTACTCTTTGTTATTAAAACGGACGGGACCTTGGACAATATCGTCGACCACCGTTTCCCCTTCGGGAACACGGAAGCGTATGGAGAAGGGCATATCACCTTTGGCGGCGATTTCTTCCGCTGTCAGGCTGCGGCATTTCCCGGAGTAGCGCGGAGGCCGTTTTTCAAGGGCGGCGAGTTCCCGCTGCGCGTCCAATTCTTCTTTCGTACAAAAACATTTATAGGCTTTGCCTTCTTCAAGGAGCCGCGCCGCTTCTCTCCTATAGAATTCGCTGCGGCTGGATTGGCGATAGGGACCATAATCGCCTCGTTCTATTTCATCGCCAAATCGCGGCCCTTCATCCCAATCAATCCCCAGCCACTTGAAGCCTTCGCACATGGCATGCACAAATTGTTCGTCGGAACGCTCCGCATCGGTATCTTCTAAGCGCAAGACAAAAACGCCGCCGTGACTGCGTGCAAAAAGCCAGTTGTATAAGGCGGTCTTCGCCGTGCCTATATGAAGAAAGCCCGAGGGGGACGGGGCTATACGGCAACGAATTTTATTCTCCATGAAAATTCCTTCGTAGTTGAATTTATTTTATCGTTTGTTGCGTGCCGAGACAAATAGCCTCTCCCGGCTTTTATACGTGCTTCTGTACCGAGCTTATTCTTCGTAGTGGCGCAGTTTTTCGCCAATATAAATTTGGCGGGGGCGCTGGATGCGCAAATCAGGATCCGAACGCATTTCCAGCCAGTGAGCAATCCAGCCCGGCATGCGCCCAATAGCAAACAAAACAGTGAACATTTCTTTGGGGATACCCAGCGACCGGTACAAAATACCGCTGTAGAAGTCTACATTGGGATAGAGTTTGCGCTCAATAAAGAAATCATCCTGCAGCGCGACTTCTTCAAGTTCTTTCGCTACATCAAGGAGGGGGTCGTGGACACCCAGTTCAATCAGTACGTCATCGACCGCTTTTTTTAATATTTTTGAACGGGGATCAAAGTTTTTGTAGACCCGATGTCCGAAGCCCATTAATTTGAAAGGATTATCACGGCGTTTCGCCATCTCCACATATTTCCCAACATTGCGGCCGTCGTCGGCAATGGTCTGAAGCATGCTTAATACTGCCTCATTGGCACCGCCATGAAGCCGACCCCACAAGGCATTGATTCCCGCAGAAACGGAGGCATAAATGTTGGACATACTGCTGGCAACCATGCGTACGGTCGATGTGCTGCAGTTTTGTTCGTGATCCATATGTAATATGAGAAGCATGTCCAAGGCGTTTTCCATGGCCTTCGGTACAACGTACTCTTCTGCGGGGCTGGCGAACATCATGCGCAAAAAGTTGGCGGCATAACTATGATCGGTTTTCGGATAAATGTAGGGAAGTCCCACCGATTTGCGGTAGGAAAAGGCAGCGATCGTTTTCACCTGACCGATTAAACGTTGAATGTGAAAATCCACATCACTCTCATCTTCCGCGTCGTGCGGATAAAAGGAGGACATAGACGATACCATGGCCCCCAAAATATTCATGGGATGTGCCAAGGCACTGAAATTATCAAAGAAATTAACCTGGCTTGCATGGATGAAGCTATTTAAGGTCAACTGTTTGCGCCAATCAAGGAATTCGCTTTCCGTGGGTAGACGCCCATAAATCATAAGATAGGCGGCAGCTGAATAACGAACCTGTCCAGCTAATTCCTCAATGGGATAGCCGCGATAGCGTAAAATTCCTTTGTCGCCGTCAATGAAGGTGATGGCACTGCGGCATGACCCGGTATTGGCATAGCCGGGATCGTAGGTAATGGCGCCGGTCAACGCCCGTAATTTGCGTATGTCGAGGGCGACTTCACCTTCTGTACCCATAAATACGGGCAGTTCATATTCTTTGCCGTTTAAGCTTAACGTTGCATTATCCATTTACAGTCTCCTGTTTAAGTGTCAGATTTATATAAAACCGTGCTTGGCCTTTATTGTTGGTGTGTCATGCTCCATAAATTCATATGGGAAGGCGTCCGGCACGCTAGTTGTGCTGACTTCGTGGTTTTTCCCGTCCTCCACAGCTCAGCTTTTACAAAACGCGGTACCGGAGTTTTGTTGAAGATGCTCTCAAGTATACCAAAGCTGCCGATTTGAAATGTAATAAACGCCCCCGCAGGTTCAAACTCGAATTGAAACCCCTTCCTGAAAAAAGACTTCGGCCGGAGTTCTGTAATGAAGTGTTTCCCTTGGTCTATTATTTAAATCTTTAACAGCCCCTTGCAATTGCTCTTCAGAAATTCTACCAAAACCAGTCTTTTGGGGAAGGTATAGTCTTAAAAGCTGCTAGATAAATGGTTTCATAAGACACTTGTATTGAGGAGACACCTGCATATTTCAGACGAAGGCGGCCACTTATTTGTTCGAGAGACAATACTCATAACTGACACAGCGTAATGCGCGGAGGATCTACGGGGTACTTACCGGAGGAATGGAGGAACTTTCGAAAAAGGGGGAGGGGGGAGCTGTGATGATTTTGCCGTCAAAACGGTCTCTGGTACCGATTTTGCACGACCATAATCATTTTTGAGACGGGGGGAAGCACAGATTTAATCCAATCCCTTTCAGACAACAGGAAGATCGGTGGACGAGAAGGGTTACCGGTTCAGCCGGTTGACCGTTCCCACTTGGCAAGCTGATTGAGAAACAGATCTCTTCCCCACAGATCCAGAGACGGCTGTTCGTTGACCCGGATGAAGCGGCGGACATCATTAACGGCCTGTTTCCAATTGATGGACGTAATCTTTTTTTTGAGTTCGCTCACCACCCAGTTTTTGTGTGCCGCGACATCCCCTCCCTGCCATGGGCCGAGTTGGTTGATGGCGGACGTCAAGAACGCGTAGTTGACCCCGATTCCCTGGCTGGTGTACCAGATGAAGTCGTACCAGTCACGGCCTTTCACATACTCCCGGCAAAGCAGCGCGTGAAGCTTTCCGGCAAACAGGCTGGGCTGGTCTTGTACCGCCACGGCGGAGACGAAAGGAAAGTCTAGATAGAGCAATTCTGCACCGCTTCCGGTAGGCGGATTGGTGTCAATTTCTAATTTGATGCGGATTTTCGCAAGGGGGCCGGCTTGATTGGCGTGGCGAAGCTCAATCACCTTGCCCAAAGAGCTGTCTTTCAGAAAGGCTTTTTTGACGGTTGTGTTTGCCTTGCTTCGATCTGTGATTTCAATCTCGTAGCCATAGGCCGCCAGTTCGGCCTCTAGACGTTGCAGATGCGCTGTCATCTGGAAGTCCGGATCGGCTTCTCGCAGGATGAAGTCCATGTCCTCGGAAAAGCGATTCAGACCGTAGAAGATGCGCAAGCACGTGCCGCCCTGAAACAAGGCGTGCTTGAAGAAATCGCCCCGTCCCAATGCCGCCAGGGCAACCTCCTGGGTAATCTCGCGAAGGGCGTGCTGCTCTTCAAGCTCCGTCTGGCAGTTATACGAGCGCAAGCGTTGTCGGACAATCTGCAGGCTCATGGGGACAAAGCCTCCTTCCAGGCACTAAGAAAGCGCCTCACCCGATGATTCGAGTAGTTGTCGACCAGCATCTCCAGTTGATCCGTAGTGACACGGGTCAGTTCATCCGTTTCGATGCGCAAATTCGCTGCCGCTTTATCCGGCGCTGTCCAGTCTGGTCGATGGACATAGACGTAGTCCGCCAATGCCTTCACCGGCGACGCCATGAACCATGTATTGCCGTCCGGATCCACACAGCGCTCAACGCCGGCGTAGAAGCTGCGCTGCGGAACCCGTTTGTAGCTGAAGAGCCCCAGCGGCGTAGTGAATTCCTTTGCACGTCCAGCGCTGACACAGGTGTAGGCGTAGACCGCCTCGGGAATCCATCCGTGATAACTCAGCGCTGTTTCCAGGCTGATGTAACTCGGCCCATAGACTCGTTGGGCAAGCCCGTAGACGCTGACGGGTTTCTTCTGATACCGCGGCGCCAGGCAGTAGAGACCACGCCGAATATCCAAGATTTCCCCCTTCGCCAGCGCCCGCTTAACCAGTCCGTGACGGCTGAAATCTGAGCCGTCTATCGCTACAGCCACTTCTGGCTGGGTGAAAACGCCCGTGGGCATGTTGAAGAAATATTCTGTAACGCGGTTCATCTTCGCAAATCCTTACCGAAAATAGTCAACCCATGACTGTTTGTGTTTAAATTATACCAGACAGTACAAAATTTGTCAATTACTGTCACTTTATGACTACTTTTGACATGTAATTGCTGCTGTAGATGAATATCGAGGCTATTTCAATGGCTTGTACGAAGAATCGATTTTGTGTGGGTTCCTGACTTTGGTTTACTTCTGCGAAGATTTCGACGTCTATTTCTTTTATTTGCACCTGAATCTCCGCACAAATCCTGTTTAGGGCTGACTGGGTATAATCTTCAAGTATCTTCGATAAATCGAGTACTGCTTGTTTCACATAAGGTACTTTCGCCTTTCTTTCCCATGCGGCCTGTTTGAAAGCATTGGTGAAATGTAGGTTGTTCCAGCGCTTGCCTTCGAAAATCCTGCCTTCGTTCAACAGCCACGAAGGCGCCGGTGATAGTTCTAAGCAGCTTGAGAAGACCTTGGTTGTTGATGGTGTTAAAAGCATTTTCTAAATCGGTTTCGTTCCTAAGCGAAGCCACAACAGCGCCATTCAGTCCATCGACGACCTTTAACGGTAGCATAATCGATCTATGCAGTGACTAAGACCAAGTTCCATGAGCCGGACTATTTTATAGACAGCCCTAAACCATCAGCCTTGTTCTTGGAAACAATAAACATCGCCGATCCCGATAATTTCACCTTGTCGGACTGGCTCGGACTCGAACAATAAATTCCGCAAATCCAAGGGTATGACGGTTATTTCGCCGCAGTTTCTTTTGCTTCGGCAGAACCCGAACTGTGCAATACCGATGGTAATACGATTCCCATATCCGAGCGCTTTTCAGGTGAAACACTTTTTTTCAAAGCCCACTTCCCCTTATACAGAACGGAAAACTTCCATGTTAAATTTGACGGCCTGCAGCAGGTGTATACGTGTTGATACAAATACACGATTTCTTCGCCTTAACGCCGGAGATAGCGCCCAGCGAGTACCTACCGGGCACGGTCGGCGGATTTCAACTTTGGATCCGCCCCGCTTGATAAAATAGTATCAGAAGGTGTAGTATTTTTCGGTTCACCCACGACTTTCGGTAATATCTCTATATTTTGTCGAGGACACAATTCCGGCATTGCTTTTGAAATTGGCACCACACGGCAACGACCAGGGACGAAGCTTAAGGAAGAATGTAAAGGTATCGAAAGTCACTATTCTGAATTATACTGTCAAGCCCCCGCTTTTTGGTCCAGTTGTTATGAGAGTTTCTGTGTTTCATGAGCGCGCCTCCTGGCAGGATTGCATGGGCGCTTGTGGAGCCGAGCGTAGCGAGGCGGAACAAGCGCCCATGC